>CBHFOL010000073.1:0-26849 GCA_965995405.1 uncultured Saccharothrix sp. | reverse complement strand
GAGGGGCTTGTTTATTGCTCGGTGACCGGGTTTGGTGCGGGGGCGGGGGCTTCGCTGCCGGGGTATGACCTGCTGGTGCAGGCGGTGGGCGGGTTGATGAGTGTCACCGGGGCCGATGAGCCTACGAAGGTGGGCGTGGCGCTGGTTGATGTGCTCACGGGGATGCACGCTGCGGTGGGGATCCTGGCCGCGTTGCGGCATCGGGACCGGACTGGGGTGGGACAGCTGGTCGAGGTTGATCTGCTGTCGGTTCTGTTGTCCTCCATGGTGAATCAGAGTGCGGGGTACACGTTGGCGGGTGTGGTTCCCGGGCTCATGGGGAACCGGCATCCGTCTATCGCGCCGTACGAGGTGTTTGCGGCGGCTGATCGGCCGATGGTGTTGGCGGTGGGGAACGATCGGCAGTTTCGGCGGTTTTGCGAGGTCGCCGGGGTGGGGTGGGAGGAGCGGTTTGCCACCAATGCGTTGCGGGTGGCCAACGTCGACGCGTTGGCGTTGGCGGTTGGGGAGAGGTTGCTGACGCGGACTGCTGCCGAGTGGTTTGAGCTTCTTGCGGCGGTGGGGGTGCCGTGTGGGCCGGTCAACGATGTGGCGGGTGCGTTCGACCTGGCCTCGTCGTTGGGTCTTGGTCCGGTTGTCGATGTCGCCGGGATGAGCCTGGTGGCCAACCCGATTCGATTGTCCGCCACGCCGGTCACCTACCGGTTGCCGCCGCCTGAGTTGGAGTGACGCTGTGGATCCGTTGGAGTTGTTGGATGTTGCCTGGTTGTTGGGTGAGGAAGAGCGGGATGTCCAGGCTGTTGTGGAGCGTTATCTGACCGCGCATGTACGGCCACATGTCGCGGAGTGGTTCGAGGCCGGTGCGTTGCCGCGTGAGATCGGGCGGGAGCTCGGCAAGCTCGGGGTGCTGGGGATGCACCTGGACGGGTACGGGTGTGCCGGGACCAGTGCGACGGCGTACGGGTTGGCGTGCCTGGAGTTGGAGGCGGTGGACAGCGGCATCCGGAGCTTCGTCTCGGTGCAGGGGTCGCTGTCGATGTTCTCGATCTGGAAGTACGGCTCGGAGGAGCAGAAGCAGGAGTGGCTGCCTCGGTTGGCGGCGGGCGAGGCGATCGGCTGTTTCGGGTTGACCGAGCCGGATTTCGGCAGTAACCCGGCCGGGATGCGCACGCGGGCCGTGCGGCGGGGTGGCGACTGGGTGCTCGACGGCACCAAGATGTGGATCACCAATGGTGGTTGGGCGGATGTCGCTACCGTTTGGGCGGGTACGGATGAAGGGGTGCGTGGGTTTCTGGTTCCTCGTGGCACGCCTGGGTTTGTGACGCGTGATGTGACCGGGAAGCTGTCCATGCGGGCTTCGGTGACGTCGGAGTTGGTGCTGGACGGGGTGCGGTTGCCGGACAGTGCGCGGCTGCCTGGGGCGTTGGGGCTGGGTGCGCCGTTGTCGTGTCTCAACGAAGCCCGGTTCGGGATCGTGTTCGGTGCGGTCGGGGCTGCGTTGGACTGTTTCCGGGTGGCGTTGGACTATGCCGGCACGCGGGTGCAGTTCGATCGGCCGATCGCGGGGTTCCAGTTGACGCAGCGGAAGTTGGCGTCCATGTCGGTGGCCATCGGCAACGCGATGCTGCTTGCGGTGCACCTGGGGAAGTTGAAGGAGGCCGGGCGGATCCGGCCGGAGCAGATCAGCGCGGGCAAGCTCAACAACGTGGAATCGGCCATCGCGGTGGCTCGGGAGGCTCGGACGATCCTGGGGGCCAACGGGATCTCGTCGGAGTACTCGCCGTTGCGGCATGCCAACAACCTGGAGTCGGTGCTCACGTATGAAGGGACGTCCGAGATCCACACGCTGGCGTTGGGGCATGCGTTGACGGGGATTGCTGCGTACCGGTGAGTGCGGTGGGTGGGTGGGTGGGGGCGGCTGGGTGGGCTGTTGTGTAGCGCTTACCGGTGAAACCGACTCCTGGCCGTAGCGTGTCGGGCACGCGGAGCGACAGGCTGCTGGTTGGATGCCCCGTACTTTCGAGGAGGATCCAGCTGATGGCCAAGCGTTTGCCTGGTGTGGTGCTCGGTGTGGTGCTCGTCCTGACCGGTTTGGTCGTGCCTGCGCAGGCAGGGGCGGTTCAGGCGGCAGCCGTTCAGGCGGTCGACTTTACGGGGATCGTTGCGTTGAACAACTGTTCGGGGTCGGTGGTCCGCACGCCGACCGCGCAGGCTTCGGAGAAGGCGTTGGTGCTCACCAACGGCCACTGCGTGAAGCTGATGGGTGCCCGTGAGGTGCTGGTCGACCAGGCGTCCAGTCGGTCGTTCACGCTGCTCAACCGTGGTGGCAACGGGACGTTGGGCACGTTGCGCGCCGAGCGGTTGCTGTACGCGACGATGTCCGGGACCGACGCCGCGCTGTACCGGGTGAGCGCGACCTACGCGCAGATCGAGGGCATGGGGTCGAAGGCGCTCGAACTGTCGCCGCAGCATCCTTCGGTCGGGATCGACATCCGGGTGGTCTCGGGGTACTGGAAGCGGATCTACTCGTGCCGGGCGGACGGGTTCGTGGTCCAGTTGCGGGAGGCCGACTGGACCTGGCACGACTCGATCCGGTACACGGCCGCGTGCAACGTGGTCGGTGGCACGTCCGGGTCGCCGGTGGTGGATGCGGGTAGCGGCCAGGTGGTCGGGGTGAACAACACCGGCAACGAGAGTGGTGGGCGGTGCACGCTCAACAATCCCTGTGAGGTGGACGCTTCCGGTGCTGTCACGGTGCGTCGGGGGATCGGGTACGGGCAGCAGACCTACCAGATCGTGCCTTGCCTGCCTGGTGGTGGGCGGTTGGAGTTGACCGCGCCCGGGTGTGGGTTGGCGCGGCCTCAGTAGTTGGGTGAAGTGCGTACGAGCGTCAAAGCGACGCTCGCCGCTGGGCAGGCCGCCATGGATGACGGAAGTGCCAAGGCGGGCCTGCCTGGGTGGTGGCGTTTAGGCTGGTGGGATGAGCGAAGCGTGGGGTGAGGTCGCTAAGATCCGGCGTATTTTGGCGGAGTGTGAGACGTGGGCTGTTGTCGGGTTGGCTAATCACCCGCAGCGGGCGGCGTACGGGGTGGCGCGGTTTCTTCAGCAGCGTGGCAAGCGGATCGTGCCGGTGCATCCGGAGGCGGAGACCGTGCTCGGCGAGCCGGGGTATGCGTCGTTGGCCGACATTCCGTTCGCGGTCGACTGTGTGGATGTTTTTCGGCGGTCCGAGGCTGCCGGGGAGTTTGCCGACGAGGCCGTGCGCATTGGGGCCAAGGCGGTGTGGTTTCAGTTGGGGGTGGTTGATCATGCTGCCTACGAGCGGGTTACCGCTGCCGGGGTGGACATGGTCATGGACCACTGTCCTGCTATCGAGTGGGCTGCTCACGGCGGTGTGCGGTGACCTCGATCTCGATCTTCATCCTCGGGTCGGCCAGGCCGCACACCAGCATCGTTGCGGCTGGGCGGACGTCGGCGAAGGCTGCGCGGAGGGCCGGCCAGCACGGTTCGAAGTCGTTTGCGTCCGGTAGGTAGTACGTCACGCGCACTACGTCCGCGAACGAGCTGTCTGCCTCGGACAGGGCCTTGTGGATGTTCGCCAGGCACTGCTCCACCTGCGCCACCACGTCGTCGGAGATCGTCATGGTCGAGTAGTCGAAGCCGGTCGTGCCCGAGACGTGCACCCAGTCGCCGTCCACGACCGCCCGCGCGTAACCGATCTGCTCTTCGAACGTCGAACCCGACAAGATCGCTCGCCTCATGGTGCGAACCCTAACCCGCCACCGATAGCGCGCGCATAGACCTGGTCGCTAACCTGCGAACATGCCTGTAGCCGCCCTCAACGGGATCGATCTCAGCTACCACGTCGAGGGCGACGGCGACCTGGTCGTGCTCGTCATGGGCACCGGCAGCCCCGGCCGGGTGTGGCACCCGCACCAGGTGCCTGCCCTGCGCGCGGCGGGGTTCCGGGTCGCGACCATCGACAACCGGGGCATCCCGCCTACGGACGAGTGTGCCTCCGGGATGAAGATGGAGGATCTCGTCGGCGATACGGCTGCGCTTATCGAGCACCTCGGGGGCGGAGCCGCGCGGGTTGTCGGCACGTCGCTGGGTGCTCGGGTTGCGCAGGAGTTGGCGTTGGCGCGGCCTGACCTGGTCGACCGTGCGGTGATGCTGGGTACGGCGGGGCGCAACGATCCGGTGCAGAGCGCGTTGTCCCAGGGTGAGCGGGCGTTGCACGACGAGGGCATCGCGTTGCCGGGTCGGTACTTCGCCGCCATGAACGCGGTGCTCAACCTGTCCCCCGCCACTCTGCGCGACCCACAGGCTGTGCGGGACTGGCTGGATGTCTTCGAGTTCTCCGGTTCGACCGTCAGTGCGGGTGTGCGGGCGCAGATGGAGATGAACGAGTTCGACAGCCGGCTTGACGCCTATCGCGCCATTGCCGTTCCGTGTTTGGTCGTGGGGTTCGCCGATGATCGGGTGCTGCCGCCGTATTTGGGGCGTGAGGTCGCCGATGCCATCCCTGGGGCGCGGTACGAGGAAGTGGCTGACGCCGGTCACTTCGGGTTCCTCGAACAGCCTGCCGAAGTCAACCGGCTGTTGGTGGAGTTCCTGACCACCTGACCCCTTGCGGCGTCCGCCGTTCGGGGTATTCCCTGCCGGTGACCGTCCCACGACTGGAACATCCCTACCACGGGGCCGCAAACGCCGTTACCGTCGTTGCGACCTGCGGAGGGGGACATGGACCACCGACGGCTCGGCCGCGCCTCGCGCCTGATCGCCCTGATCGGCGCGGGTGGTGTCACGTGCCTTGTCCTGCTTCCGATTGCGGTGAACGCTGCGACCGGTGGGTCTGCGCCGCGTGTGCTGGGGCCTTATTCGACGTGGCTGTGGCCGTCGTTGGTGTTGTTGGCGGGGGTGACTGCGGGACTGGCGGCGTGGGATCCGCTCAGTGAACTGCTGGTCCAGCGGCGGCCTGCGCATCCGGCCAACCGGACGGCGGCGTTGGACCGGGTGGAGCGGTATGTGCGCGCCCGGCAGGACGGGTCGTTGGCCGGGCAGGTGCGGTTGAAGCTGGGGGTCGCGCCACGGGTGGGGCCTCGGCTGCCTACGCGGATCCGCGCGCCGTTGGTGGTGTGCGGCGAACCGGGGGCGGGCAAGACGTCGCTGCTGCTGGAGTTGTGCGAGACGCTGGTTGAGCGGGCTCGGGTGGATGACGGGCGGCCGGTGCCGGTCGTGGTGGACCTGGGCACGTGGCGGCGGTCGGACGACTTTGGCGAGTGGCTGCTTCGGACGTTGGCCCGGCGGTATCGGATCGGGGTGCGGCTGGGGCGTACTTGGTTGCGGGATCGGCGGTTGACGCTGCTGTTCGACGGGTTGGACGAGGTGCCCGAGGAAGATCGGGCCGAGTGTCTGGCTTGGATCACGGCTTTGAAGCTGCCGCAGGTGGTGTTGTGTTGTGCTACTGATGATTTCGAGCGGTTGCCACGGTATGACGTGGTGCGGGTGGAACCGTTGCGGCGCACCGAGGTTCTTGAGTTGATCGCGGGCTGTGCGCCTCGGTTGGACGGGTTGCAGGAGGCGTTGGGCAAGAACCCCGATCTGTGGGACGAGTTGCGCACGCCGTTGGCGTTCGGGTTGCTGGCGTTGGCCTATCGGGCCGGGCGGGCAGAGGACCGGGGGGTTTTGGAGACCTATCTGGTCGAATCTGCTGCTCGGGGGCCTGGGCGGGCCGAGCGTACGTTGCGGGCGTTGCGGTTTCTGGCGCGGATCGCACAGCGGCGTTGTGATCTCGTTGCGCGGCAACGGTTGCCTCGTCGGGAGGTGTGGCTGGACTTCGTGGGGGCGGAGGCGGTTTGGCGGCTGTTTCGGCGGGCGGCCCCTGGGGTGTTGGCGGGTGCGGTTGCGGGGTTGTGCTTTGTGGTGGGTGTTCAGTTGGGACTGGTTGCGGCGGGTGTGGCTGCGGTTGCGTCGGCCGGGTTGCGGCGAGGGGTGTTTCCCGCTTCCGGGGGTGAACGGGCGCGGTCGCGGGGGAAGCGTTGGGCGGCAACGGGGTTTGTGGTCGGCGCGGTGGGGGTGGGCGGACTGTCCGTTGTGGGCGGTTGGGTGGGTGGACAGGTCGTCCTTTGGCCGCAGTATCTGGCATTTGTGGTGGTTTTGGTTGTGGCGTTCCTGGTGGCGTTGGGGCTTACTCGGGATAGGTATTGGGCAGCGGCGTGTGCGTTGGTTCCTACCGCGGTGATGATCTGGACCGGGCCTTCGGCGGATCTGTTGGCGGGGCTGGGGATCGGGCTGTGTGCGGGTGCGGCGGTCGGGGTGTTCGCGGGTGGGTTGAGTGGGGTGTGGGCGAGTCTGCGTGGTGTGCCGGCTGCCGGGGGCGGGTTGCGCTGGTTGCCGGTGGCCGGGTTGGTCGGTGTCGGGCTCGCGGCGGTGGTGGGAGTTCCGGGTTCCGGGGTGGTGTGGGATGCGCTCGGGGCGGTAACCGGGCTGGTGGTGGGGCTTGCGGTTACGCCGTTTGCCATGCGGCCGTTGGAGCCGGTGGCGGAGCTGCTTGCCAGGCCGCTTGCGTTGGACGAGTTTCCGTTGCGGCGCAAGGCGGTGATCCAGTCGGCGCTGGACCGGGTGTTGTTGGTGGACGACAACCGGTTTGTTCATGCTGTGGTGCGCGACCATGTGGCCGAGTGTGATCCGGTGGAGTTGGGGGCTGCTGTGGAGCGTCGCCGGGAGACGCTCAGCCCCAACGGGTCCGACCCCACGGTTTGAACACCGACAGGACTGTGTTGACGGTGTAGATCGTAAGCGACACGCAGCACGCGACCAGTACGTCCGTGCCTGCGCCGGCTACGCCGTCTGCCGCGTGGCGCAGGCCGGAGCGGAGTGCGAATGTCGTGGCTACCAGGGCGATTACGGTCAGGATCAGTTTTACGAGTACCCAGCGGTGTTTGATCAGGCCCCATTTCGTGCCGATGGACATTACGACGCCGGTCGTCAGGGCCAGGAGGCCCATGGGAAGTAGCACGTAGTCGCCTAGCAGCACCAGCGCCTGGTACAGCTCGGGGCGGTCGAACGCCACCAGTGCCAGGACCAGGTCGCCTACCGTGACGCCTAGCCAGCCTACGGACGTGATCACGTGCAGTAAGAGGAACGTCTTGCGTTGGACGGGCTTTAATTTCATGGCGGTCAGGGTGCCTGCGTGGGCCTTGTCGCCACGTCCGCCTGGTGGCGGCTCGTGGGTCTACGTCCGTTGACGTAGGTGTGGCTCGGCGTGCGGTGACTTTCCCGCGTACAACGGCACCGCTTGGCGAACGCCGGCCGGCTGCGGATACCCGTTTCGGCCTCGTGATCTCCGCGTGTCCGACCGGCTACGCTCAGCTGAGTGGGCAGGCCACGGGGTTTCAGCGACGCGGCGGTCGTGGACGCCGCGATGGAAGTGTTCTGGTCGAAGGGCTACGAAGCCACTTCGACGGAAGACCTGTGCGCTCGCACGGGTCTGGGACGCGGCAGCCTGTACAACGCCTACGGCAGCAAGCACGGCCTGTACGAGCGAGTGCTGCACCGGTATGCCGAGATGGGTTTCGGCGAGCAACTCAAGATCCTGGAAGGTCCGGGGGCGGTGAAGGAGCGGTTGCGGGCGCTGATGGTGGCGGTGATCGACGCCGATCTGGGCGACCCGGTCCGGCGGGGGTGTCTGGCGATCAACGCCGCGGTGGACGCGGGCGGGACCGACGAGTTCGTGGCACAGCAGGTGCGGCGGCAGTTCGGGCGGTTGGAGGGTGCGGTGTGCCACCTGATCACGTGCGGGCAGCGGGAGGGCGAGCTGGTGGGCGGCGCGGATCCGTTGGTGTGCACGAGGTCTTTCATCAGCTCGTACTACGGGCTGCGGGTGTTGGGGAAGGTCACGCACGACCGGCGGGCGTTGGAGGATGTGGTGGACGGGGCGCTGGCTCGGCTTTGAGGTTCGGCTGACGTTCAGCGCCAGTGGGCTGGGTGGGTCAGGGTGGGCGGCAGGGCGGTGGTGTGGTCGCCCTTTGCGGCGTCGACCTGTGCCTGGGTGAGGAACAGGGCACCGGTCAGGTCGGCTCCGCTCAGGTCCGCGCCCCGCAGGTCCGCGCCGATGAGGTCCGCGCCGCGCAGGTCGGCGTGGGTCAGGTCCGCGCCGATCAGGTACGCGCCGCGCAGGTTCACGCCGGACAGGTCGGCTTTGCGGAGGTTCTTGCCAATGAGGTCCGCGCCGCGCTTGGACTTCTTGTTGTTGGCGCGGGCGCGTTCGCTGGCCTGTTCGAGGAGGGTGCTGATGTCGCGCCGGCGTGGGGCCACGTCCAGGGCGGCCAGGGCTTCGGGGTTGGCGGCGGTCAGGTGTTCGATGTCGGTTTTGGCGGTGGAGAGCTTGGCGTGCAGGGGTTCCGGGGTGTTCAGGCGGAGGGCTTCGGTCAGGTACCAGAGCAGTTCGTGCAGTTCCCGCATCACCGGGAAGACGTCGAACATCAGCTCGGCGGTCTCCGGGACGTCCCGCCAGCTGTGGCCGGCGAACGTCACCTGGGCCACCTGCTGGCCCGCGCCGAAGCAGTCGTAGACCGTGCAGCCCGGGAAACCGCGTTGCCGCAGGGTGGTGTGGATGCCGCAGCGGAAGTCTGCGCCCAGGTTGCGGCACGGGGTGCGGGCGGGTTTGTCGATCGCGAAGTCGGACGACTTGGCGAACGCCGGCACGACGCAGCACAGGCCGAAGCACCGTTCGCAGTCGGCGCGCAGTTCGGTCACGAGGCCAGCTCGTCCAGGATCTGCTGGCCGTACTTGGCGAGCTTGTTCTCCCCGACGCCGCTGACCTGGCCGAGTGCGTCCAGCGTGCCGGGCGCGGTCGCGGCGATCTGGCGCAGCGTGGCGTCGTGGAAGATCACGTAGGCCGGGACGCCCTGCTCCTTGGCCTGCGCCGCCCGCCACGCCCGCAGCCGTTCGAAGACCGGCACAGCCTCGGTGGGCAGGTCGACCGGGTCGGCCTTCTTCGTGGTTTTGGCGGTCTTGACCTTGGCGGCGCGTTCGGCCTCCCGCCGCATGAGCACTTTCCGGCCCTGGTAGAGGACTTCGTCGCTGCCCGGGGTGAGCACGATCGTCGAGTACTCGCCCTCCACGGCCAGCAGGCCCTGCGCCAGCAACTGCCGGACGACGCCGCGCCAGCCGCTTTCGTTCAGCTCGGTGCCGATACCGAAGACCTTGAGCGCGTCGTGGTCGAACTGGATGACCTTGGCCGTCTTGCGGCCGAGCAGGATGTCGATCGTCTGGCCGGCCCCGAACTTCTGCCGGCGTTCGTTGCGCAGCCGGAAGACCGTGGACAGGACCTTCTGCGCGGGCACCGTGCCGTCCCAGGTTTCGGGCGGTGACAGGCAGGTGTCGCAATTGCCGCAGGGCTCGCCGGACTGGCCGAAGTACTCCAGGAGTTGCGTGCGGCGGCACTCGACGGTCTCGCAGAGCGCGAGCATCGCGTCGAGGTGCGCGACCAGTTGGCGGCGGCGCTGCTGGTCGCCGTCCGAGTCCTCGATCATCTTGCGCTGCTGCACCACGTCCTGGAGGCCGTAGGCGAGCCAGGCGGTGGACGGCAGCCCGTCCCGGCCGGCGCGGCCGGTTTCCTGGTAGTAGCCCTCGACGGACTTCGGGAGGTCGAGGTGGGCGACGAAGCGGACGTCCGGCTTGTCGATGCCCATGCCGAACGCGATGGTCGCGACCATGACCAGGCCGTCTTCGCGGAGGAACCGGGACTGGTTCTTCGCGCGGGTGCCGGAATCGAGGCCGGCGTGGTAGGGCAGGGCTTTGACGCCGTTCTGGTTGAGGAATTCGGCGGTTTTCTCGACCGAATTGCGGGAAAGGCAGTAGACGATGCCGGCGTCGCCGTCGTGCTCGTTGCGGAGCAGTTCGAGGAGTTGTTTCTTCGGCTCGTTCTTGGGCACGATCCGGTACTGGATGTTGGGGCGGTCGAAGCTGGCCACGAAGTGCTTGGCGGCACCGAGGTTGAGGCGTTCCGCGATCTCGGTGTGGGTGGCCTTGGTGGCGGTGGCGGTGAGCGCGACCCGGGGCACCTCCGGCCACCGTTCGTGCAGGTGGGAGAGGGTGAGGTAGTCGGGGCGGAAGTCGTGGCCCCATTGCGCGACGCAGTGCGCCTCGTCGATGGCGAACAGGGCGATCTTGCCGCGTTCCAACAGTCGGACGGTCTGCTCCACGCGGAGTCGTTCGGGCGCGAGGTAGAGCAGGTCGAGTTCCCCGGCGAGGAATTCTGCCTCGACCAGTGAGCGTTCGTCCGGGTATTGGGTGGAGTTGAGGAAACCGGCGCGCACGCCTAGGTCGCGGAGTGCGTCGACCTGGTCCTGCATGAGGGCGATGAGCGGTGAGACCACCACGCCCACGCCGTCGCGGACGAGGGCGGGGATCTGGTAGCAGAGCGACTTCCCGCCGCCTGTGGGCATGAGGACGAGCGCGTCACCTCCGGCGATGACGTGCTCGACAATCTCCTGCTGGTCACCGCGGAAGGAGTCGTAACCGAAGACCCTTCGCAGAACCTCGTGCGAAGTCACCGCCCGATACTAACGACACCCACCGACACTCCCCCGTCGCGCCCCATTGGTCCGTTCGGTGGAACCGGTTCCTAGGTCTTGAAGACCTCCGTGCGGTGCCAGGCGAAGTACCCGGCCGACCGGTCGTGGTGGGCACGGGACCGCAGTCCGGCGAGCAGCCCGAGCTGTGCGGCGAGTGCTCCTTCGGCGGTGACCGTCAGCACTTCGCCGTCCGGCCCGACGCTCACGTAGCCCAACTCGTAGAGCCGGTCGCAGCCCAGCGAGCAGGCGAGCATCACGACGTTGCGCCAGTCCCGCCGTTCCTCGTCCGAACACTCCGACCTCCGCTTGACGTGTGCCGCGATCAGCAGGTCGACCGGTAGCTCGCGGTCGCACAACGCGCACCGCCCGGTCGGCTGGTCGCCGATCAGCATGCGCCGCAACGTGTTCTGCTCCACCCGGTACTTCGCCGACGCCCGCCGGTCGAGCTCGCCGAACTCCGGGTCCGCCGCGACAGGTGCGGTCGGCGCGTGACCCAACGACACCGTCGCGGGGGCCTTCGTCGCCTTGGCCCGCGGCAACGTCGCCAGCACCGCCGCGACGAACGCGCTGCGGTACCCAAGGCTGTCGACGTCCGCCCGCACCCGACCTTTCGCGAACAGCCGGTCCAGCCCGTCCTGGACCTCCCGCACCGGAACCGGCTTCGCCTCGGTCGACTGCGCGGTGCGCACCAGCACGTTCACCGGATCCAGCGCGACAACCTGGTTGGCGAACCCGGTGACCGTCTTGATCTCCTTGCCCACCAACACCTGCAACACGTCGGCGGCCGACGGTGCGGTCGGCACGGGCAGGCCGACCCGGCGCAGCAGTCCGCCCTGATCGATGTCGACGTCGGCGAGATACGCGACCCGAAGCACGTCCACGGCCTGCGTGCGTACTCCCGGATCGGCCAGCAACTCGGCGGCCGGCAGCGTGAATCCGGCGAGCGCGTCCACGTCTCCGACCTTCGGTTCCCCGGTCAATCCCCGGGTTTCCCACAAATCCGACTCGGATCGGAGGTGCCAGAACGGGTACTGCGGGGTCTGCTTGGCTCCGGCTCCGAAATCCGCCAACAGCGAGCGCACCTCGGCCCGGAACTCCGGCCAGCGAAACCACCTGTCCCGACCGGCCGCGATCTGACCGAAAGCCCAGATCAGGGACAACGGCTTGTGCAGACTCGTCCCCTGGTACCGGTTCAATTTCCCCAACGTGGCCATCAGGTCGTCGACACCGAACCGCCGGTCGACCTGTGCCACCCGACGCGCGAGATCGCTCTCCAACCGGCCGGCTTCGGCACCGGGAACGTCGACCACCAGACGGACCGGGAGCGCGCCGAACCGTTCTGCCAGCACCGCGAAGTCCGGGCGCTCACCCAACCTGACCGCGACGCCGGCCACGTGGAGGACAGCCTCGTATCCGCTCAGCCGCCACAGCACCAGGCGCACGGCCCGCGCGTCGCCGCCATCCACCACCACCGCGAACCGTTCGCCGTCGGCCTCCACCGAAACCGACGCGTCCAGCCCGTTCCCCGCCTCATCCGTCAGCCGCACGCCGTACACGGTGCCAGATCGGCCGGTGTTGCGCGGCATCGACCGGACGAGGTCCAATCCAGACGACCTGGCATATCGGAACTCCAATTCTACCCCTATTGCGCCTTGCCGGGCAGCTGTCAACGGACTTTTCATCGAACGCGATTCCCATACCCGGATGTATCTCCGGCCGATGGGCGTACTCTTTATCAGCTGTGGATGACTTGTCAGTTGGTGATCTGCGCCGTGCCCTGGATCTGGTGCGGTTGTTGAATGAGGATGACGGGGATGACGAGGCGGCTCGTCTCGCACTCGGTATGCTCGGGCGGTTGGTCGGGTGCGAGTCGGCCGGGGTTATCGGGAGCGACCACGTCGCCCGGCGGTTGACGACGGCGAACCTCACGTCGCCCGAGCGGAACATGGTGGGGCGGCCCGGGTTTGCCGAGGCGTTTCCCGGGCATCCCGGGTTCGCGGCTTATCGGGCCGGGCGGTTGCCGGTGGGGGTGGCCACGGCATTGACCGATCTCGCGGATCCGGTGGAGTTGCGGCGGTTGCCGCTGTACGTCGACTTCTACCGGCCCGAACGGACCGCCGATCAACTCCTGACCGTGTTGGAGCTCAAAGGGCGGCTCAGCAGTGTGCTGTTCTTCAACCGGACGCGGCCCGGCTTCTCGGCTCGGGATCGGGCCCTCGCGGATCTGTTGGTGCCGCATCTGACGCAGGCCATGGCACGGCGGGAGCGGTATGCGGCGTTGGTGGCGTCCGCCCGGCACGTCGAGCGGTTCGGGGATCTGGAGGAACGGGGGTTGGCGCGGTTGCCCGAGTTGACCGCACGGGAGCAGCAGGTGGCGGTGCACGTCGCCGAAGGGGCCACCGACCGGGAGATCGCACGGAACCTGGGGATCAGCGCGCGCACCGTGCACAAGCACCTCGGGCACATCTACCGGAAGCTCGGGCTGACCAACCGGGCCGGGTTGAGCGCCCTGGTGCACCGGTCCACCACCGGCTTCTCACAGCTCGGGCGGCATCAGGCGTAGGTGGAGCATCGCGGCGAACCTGGCGTCGGGGTCGGACAGGTCGATTCCGCCGACCTCCGCCAGCCGCCGCAACCGGTAGCGGAAGGTGTTGGGGTGCACGTACATCGCCGCCGACGCCGTCACCACGTCGCCGAACGCGTCCAGCCACGCCCGGAGCGTCTCGACCAGGTTCCCGCCGTGCTCGCGGTCGTAGGTCAGGAGACGGGCGATCGGGCCGGCCGGCGGGTCGCCCTGCACCGCGATGAGGTCGCGCAGTTCCAGCAGCAGCACCTCGACCTCGACGTCGGCCAGGCGCGCTACCCGCCTCGTGCCCGCCCCGGAACGCAGCACCCGCAGCGCGCGGTCCGCCGCCGTCCGGGAACGGTGCAGGCCGGGCACATCCGTTGCCACGCCGCCGATTCCGACCCGGGCGTGCACGCGGGCACCCACCCGGTCCAGGAAGTCCGTCGCGACCCGGGCCGCGTCGGTGGTGTCGGCCACCGGCACGATGGCGTAGGCGACGTCGCCGAGCAGCGCGACCGCCGAACGCGGGTAGACGGCACTCAGGTGCATGGCGAACGCGTCGCACACCCGTTGGCGTTCCGCGACGAGCCGCGCGTGCTCGTCCACGCTCGGGTCGGCGCCGTACGGATCGGCGGGCGACATCGCGAGCACGACCGCGGCACGTCCCAGCATCCCCAGGCGGTTCACCGCCTCCACCGCCCCCGGACCGCCTTCGAGGGCCTGTCCGACGAGGTCCGTACGCAGCCGCCGCTGGACGTCCGCACCGGCCCGCAGGCGCAACATGTGCAGCGCCACCAGCTTCGTCGCGTCGTGGAACGCCCGCGCCCGCTCCGCGTCCAACGGCTCGCGCACCGCGGCCCAGATCGAGCCCAGCACCTCGTCGCCCGCCCGCACGGCGATCGCCATGCGCGGCAACTCCGCCGCGTCGCCGAGCGGTGCCTGGATGTACACCGGGCCGTCCGACCGGTACAGGTCGCGGAAGACGCCCCGGCCCTCCAGGATCCGGGTCAGCCGGTCCGGGACCTGCCTGCCCAGGATGGTCTCCACCCGCGACGGGTCGGCCTCGTCCTGCCGCCCGGAGAACGCCAGCACGCGGGAACTGCGGTCCTCGATGGTGACCGGCGCGTCCAGCAGCGCGGCGACCGCGTTGGCCAGCGCGAACAGATCACCGGCCGGCGGACCGCCCAGTGTTTCCGGGCCGTCCGCACCGACGTCTCCCTCGGCCAGCAGCGACCGCAGCAGCGCCGCCAACTGCGCCCAGGACGCACCCCTCGTCAACCTGACCAGGGCGACCCCGGACGTCCGGACGGCCACCGCCAGGCGTTCGTCGGACGGCACCGGGGACCGCACCACCAGCGCGGCGGCGGACTGCTCTCCCAACTGCACCAACGCTTCCGCGATCGCCTCGACCCCGTGCAGGCCGACGCCGAGCACGACGGCGTTGCGCGGCAGCACCGGCTGGTCGAGCGGGTCGTGGATGGCCACGCCGTCGATCTCGTCCACGCCGTCCGGATCCCCGTAGACGAGGTCGAGCAGCGTGGTGCCGAGGTCGTCCAGCACGCGGCCGAGGCGCGCGGTCAAGACAACCACTCGCTCGACACGGTGACCTCCTCCAGCAGTTCCGGGATCGGCCGCACACCCAGCCCCGAACCGGCCGGCACCGCCAAGTGCCCGTCCCGCAACGTGAACGGCGGCGTGATGTCCGTGCGGTAGAACCGGTCCGACGCGGACGTGTCGCCGGGCAGCGTGCACCCGGGCAGCGCGGCCAGCGCCACGTTCGCCGCGCGGCCCAGCCCGGTCTCCAGCATCCCGCCGCACCACGCGGCGACGCCGTGCGCCACGCACACGTCGTGGATGCGCCGCGCTTCGAGGTAGCCGCCGACCCGGCCGGGCTTGATGTTGACCACCTTGCAGGCGCCCAACCTGATCGCCGCGACGGCCGTGCGGGCGGACGTGATCGACTCGTCGAGGCACACCGGGGTCGCCAGCGTCTGGGCGAGTTCCGCGTGCCCCAGCAGGTCGTCCTCGGCCAGCGGCTGCTCGATCAGCAGCAGGTCGAACGGGTCCAGCCGGGCCAGGTGCCGGGCGTCGGCCAGGGTGTACGCGGTGTTGGCGTCCACTTGGAGCAGCACGTCGTCGCCGAACCGCTCGCGGACCGCGCGCACCGGCTCGACGTCCCAACCCGGCTCGATCTTCAGCTTGATCCGCACGTACCCCGCGTCGAGGTAGCCGCCGACCGCGTCGAGCAGCGCGTCCACCGAGTCCATGATCCCTACGGAAACCCCGCACGGCACGCGGTCCCGCTGCGCACCGAGTTCACGGGCCAGCGGCACGCCACGCGCCCGCAGCTCGGCGTCCAGGACCGCCATCTCCAACGCGCCCTTGGCCATCAGGTGCCCGTGGAACTTCCGCAACGCGGGGGCCACCGACGTCCCGTCGACGTGGTCCAGGCCGAGCAGCGCGGGGACGAAGAACCGCCGCAGCACGTCCGCGCACCCCTCCAGGTACTCGGGCGAGTACACCGGATCCTCCATGGCGACGCACTCGCCCCAGCCCTCGTCCTCGTCGGTGACAGCCCGCACCAGCAGGAGATCCCGCGCGTGCTGGGTGCCGAACGACGTCCGGAACGGTGCCACCAAAGGCATCCTGATCCGGCGCAACTCCACCGCCCGCAGCTTCACGACTCCCCCAGCAGCTCGTCCAGCAACGCCGTCAGCAACGCCGTGCGCCCCGGAATGTGTTCCACCAGAACGTGTTCGTGGTCCGCGTGCGCGCCACCACCGCACGCGCCGAGCCCGTCGAGCGTCGGAATCCCCACGCCCGCCGTGAAGTTGCCGTCCGAAGCCCCACCGACCGCCACCCCGGTGATCGGCTCCAGGCCGAGCTCCTTGCCCAGCCGCTGCGCACGGGCGAATAGCTCGGTCGACGCGGACACCGGCAGCGGCGGCCGGTTCGGACCGCCCAGGATCTCCAGCGCCGCACCGGGCAGCACGGGCACGAGCTCACGCATCCGCTCGTCGATCCGCTGCTGCTCGGCCAGGCTCTCGATCCGCACGTCCACCAGGAAACTGCCGGACGCGGCCACCGTGTTGCCGGTCGTGCCGGCGTTCAGCAGGGTCGGCGTGACCGTCGTGCCGACCGACGGTGCGTTCAGCGCTGCCACGGCAAGCAGTTGGTGCGCCAGCTCGATCGCCGCGTTCACCCCGAGCTCCGGTTCCAGCCCGGCGTGCGCGGCCTTACCGATCGCCCGGACCTCGTACTGCGACACGCCCTTCCGCGCGATCTTGACCGACGTGCCCGCCGCCGCCTCCAGCACGAACGCCGCCAGGCAGCCCGTCGCCTCGGACTCGATCAGCTCCCGCGACGACGGCGAGCCGAGCTCCTCGTCCCCCGTCACCAGGATCGTCACGCCGGACCGGTCGGCCAGCTCGGCGGCGGCGTGGAACGCCATCACCACACCGGTCTTCATGTCGAAGCAGCCCGGTCCGCGCAACACGCCGTCCTGCACGGAGAACGGGTGCGTCGCCAGCGACCCGATCGGCCACACCGTGTCGTGGTGCCCCACCAGCAGGATCCGCGCCGGCCCGTCGCCCAGCCGCCACCTCAGGTGCGTCCCGATCCGGTCGGGCTCGACGCCGAGCAGCCGGGTGCCGAGCCCCGCGACCAGGTCGGCGCTCTCCAGCACCGCGTCCACATCGGACGACGGGGATTCCCTGCGCACCAACAGCTCGATGTCCGCCAGGAGCTCCGGCAGCTTCTCCTCGAACCGCTCCACGAGCCCGTTCACGAGCGCAGCCACTCGACCGCGCGGGCCGCCGCGAACCCGATGAACGCGTCCCGCTCGGGCACGTGCGACCTGGTGTCGTAGGCCTGGGTGAACACGCCGACCGCGTACCGACCGCCGTCCGGGTACTCCACGACGCCGGATTCGTTGCGCACCAGGGGCAGCGTGCCGGTCTTGCCGGACACCTTCACGCCCTCCTCGGTGAACCCGGACCGCAGCCGGTGCGGCCACACCTGGTGACCGAGCCAGTACCGCACGTCGGCGCACGCCTCGGCGGGCGCGGCCTCGTCCCGCCACACCATGCCCAGCAGCCGGGTGGTCTCCTCGGCGGTGGTCCGGCACGTCTCGGCGGGCTTGAGCACCCGGAACTTCAGCAGGTCCTCCCTGGTCAGCGCGGCGGCGGCTTCCTCGGACAGCTCACCGCCCATGTCCTCCGCGAGCGTGCCGAGCAGCCCGTCGCAGTCGAGCGGCACGGCGGTGTGCACGAACCCCAGCCCCGCCAGCGTCTTCGCGATGGACGGGATGCCGACCCGGTTCACCACCAGGTCCGTCGCCACGTTGTCGCTGATGCCGATCATGAGCATCGCCAGGTCGTGCCACGAGATGGTCACGTCGTGCTTGTAGGTGGCCAGCCCGAACGGCGACATCGTGCCGGTGCCCGCCACGTAGGTGACCCGCTCCGCCAAGTCGACCTCGCCCGACGCGCCCTGCCGCGCGAGTTCCACCGCCACCGGGATCTTGAACACGGAGGCGGACACCACCGGCTCGTCGGCGTCGATGCCCACCGAACGGGATCGGTCCAGATCGACGGCGTGCAGCCACACCCGGACCCCCACCTCCTCGGCCCGCCTGCGGATCTCGCCGACTACCTCGGTGTCCATGTACGGCTCCCTTCGTGACGGGTCGAACACCAGTTCACGACCACTACGGGCGCTTTCGCGTCGTCCAGCGCGACGAACACCGGGCCCGACAGTTGTCGGATCCGACGAAGCCCTGTGACGCGGCCCACCAGCACGATGAGGCATTCCTTGCAACGAGGCAGGAGAGACCAATGCGGAGCAGGTTCGCGGCAATAGCGGCGGTGGCCGCGTTCGTGCTGGCCGGGTGCGGCGGCGGGGGCCAGGCGCCCGCCGGGAAACGCACGGCGGGCGACGCGGAGATCCCGGAACTGACCTGGGCGATGCCGGGAGCGCCCCGGTCGCTCGACATCGCGCACGCGCTGGACTCCCGCTCGAACCTGGCGATCGCCGTCTCGTTCGACGGGCTGCTGGAGATCGACCGGGAGGGCAAGCTGCAACCCTGGCTCGCCACCTCGTGGAGCAACCCCGACCCGCTGACCTACGTGTACACGCTCCGCAAGGGCGTGAAGTTCTGGGACGGCTCCGAGGTGACCGCCGAGGACGTGGCCTACTCGCTGAGCAGGCAGCTCGACCCGGCGCAGGCCGCCGAGACGATGCTGTACCTGAGCGCGGTCAAGGACGTCAGCGTCACCGGGCCGGACCAGGTCACCGTGAAGCTCTCCGTGCCGGACCCGAAGTTCCAGTACGTGCCCGCGCTCGTGTGGATGGTGCAGAGCAAGAAGTACGCCGAGGCCGCCGGGCGGAACCTGGGCCAGCCGGACCAGCCCGGGATGGGCACCGGGGCGTACAAGATCGCCAAGTTCTCCCCCGCCGACGGCGTCGAGTTCCAGCGGTTCGACGGGTACTGGGGCGAGCGGCCCAAGGTGGTGAAGCTGAACTACAAGCCGATCCCGGACCCGGAGGCGCTGCGGCTGGCCATGATCGCCGGTGAGGTGGACGGCACGTTCGCGCTGCCGTTGCAGGACGTCCGCAAGTGGGAGCGCACCTCCGGCGTGACGCTCTACCAGCACGGCAGCATCGGCATCAACTACCTGTCGATGGACGTGTCAGCGGCCCCGTTCGACGACGTCCACGTGCGTAAGGCGATCGCGCACTCCGTGGACCGGCAAGGACTTCTCGAACCGCTGTTCGGCGGCCGGGCCAAGGTCACGGCCGGTCCGGTGTCCTCCCTCCAGCTGGCTTCGACGCTGGGCAAGGACGCCGCGGACAAGGTCCTCGGTTCGCTGCCGCAGTACGACTTCGACCTGGCCAAGGCCAAGGACGAGCTCTCGAAGTCCGCCTACGCGGGCGGGTTCACCGTCGAGGTGCCCTACGCCGCCACCCAGAACTGGGCCCGGCTGGTGCTGGAGAGCATGGCCCGCAACCTGGCCACGATCGGCATCACGTTGGTGCCCAAGGGGATGCCGGAACAGCAGTGGGTGGCCCAGGCGTTCGCCCACCAGGACCTCAAGATGCAGATCATCCGGGCCGGCGGCGGCACGCCGTACGCGGGCGAGATGCTGCCCATGATGTTCGGCAAGGCGTCGGCGGCGCCGAACGGCTTCAACACGGCCAACTTCACCTCGCCGGAGCTGGAGACCAAGCTCGGCCGGCTCACCACGTCGACCGACCCGATCCCGGACATCATGCGGCTCAACGCCGACCAGCTGCCGTACGTGCCGCTGTTCGAGGAGAACATGGTGCACGCGGTGCGCAGCCAGTTCGTGTTCGACCCGGAGCCCCCGCCGTGGATGGCGGGCGCGAACTGGGCCCTGTGGCTCAAAGCGGCGGCCTAGCCCGTGTTCGTGTTGGCGTTCCTCGGGAAACGGGTGCTCGCGGCGGCGGCGACGTTGCTGGTGACGTCGTTCGCGGTGTTCTCACTGCTCGCCGCGAGCCCCGGCAGCCCGGAGCAGACCCTGCTGGGCGCGCGGCAGGCGACGCCGGAACTGATCGCGTCCATCCGCGCGAAGCACCACCTGGACGACCCGTTCCTGTCCCGGTACTGGCAATGGCTTTCCGGCGTGCTGGACCTGGACTTCGGGCGTTCGGTGCGGTCCGGGCAGCCGGTGTCCGACCTGCTGGTGGAACGGCTCGACGTGACGGTCGGGCTGGGGCTCTACGCCTTCCTGCTGGTGGTGCTGATCGCGGTGCCCGCCGGGCTGTTCGCGGGCATCCGGCGGGGTTCGCTGTTCGACCGGGGCATGACGGTGACCGCGCTGGTCGGCGTGAGCGCGCCGGCGTTCGCGGTGGGGTTGCTGCTGCTGAGCGTGTTCGGCGTGGCGCTGCGCTGGTTCCCGGTGTTCGGCGCGGGTGACGGGTTCGCCGGGCGGATCAGCCACCTGACGCTGCCCGCCGTGACGCTCGCGCTGGCCGGGATCGCCATCGTGGCCCGGCAGACCCGGGCGGCGACGCTGGACGTGGCGGCGCAGGACTTCGTCACGTTCGCCGAGGCGCGCGGCCTGCCCCGGTCGGTGGTGCTGAGCCGGTACGCGCTGCGGAACTCGGCGCTGCCGGTGATCACGTCCGCCGGCCTCGTGCTGGCCATGACGCTGACCGGCGCGGTGCTGGTCGAGTCGACGTTCGCGCTGCCCGGTCTGGGTTCGCTGCTGGTGGAGTCGGTGTCCACAAAGGACATTCCGGTGGTGCAGGGGCTGGCGCTGCTCACCGCCACGCTGATGATCGGGGTGAACCTGTTGGTGGACCTGTGCTATCTGGGGCTCGACCCCCGGGTCCGACACGCCGGGGGGTCCTGATGATCGGACGTGTGCTCCCGATGTTCGCGTTGGGTCTGGTGGTGATCGCCGCCGTCGTCGGCGACTGGCTCGCGCCGTACGACCCGGGCGCGCAGGACCTGGCGAACACCGCGATGCCGCCCAGCGGGGCGCACTGGCTGGGCACCGACGACCTGGGCCGCGACGTGCTGTCCCGGCTGGTAGCCGGCGCGCGGATCGCGTTGCTGGGGCCGGCGGTGGTGGCGATCGGCGTGGCGATCCTGGCGACCGCGATCGGGCTGCTGGCCGGATACCGGGGCGGCTGGGTGGATTCGGCGATCATGCGCGGGGTCGACCTGGTGTACGCGGTGCCGCCGCTGCTGGTGGCGATCGTCGTCGTGGGCGTGTTCGGCGGCGGCTACCCGTTGGCGATCGGGGTGCTGATCGCGTTGAGCGTGCCCGCCGACGTCCGGATGGTGCGCAGTGCCGTGCTGGCGCAGCGGAACCTGGCGTACGTCGAGTCGGCGCGCACGGTCGGGTTGGGGCGGGGGCGGATCCTGTTCACCCACCTGCTGCCGAACGTGCTGCCTACCGTGGTGGCGAACCTGCTGCTGACGTTCGTGAGCGCGCTGGTCGGGCTGGCGGCGCTGGCGTTCCTCGGGCTCGGCGTCGGCACCGGCGCGCCGGACTGGGGCCGGATGCTGGCCGAGAACAAGGGACTGCTGGACCTGAACGCGGCGGCGATGGTCGCACCGGCGGTGCTGATCACGGTGGTCGCGGCGAGCGTGACGCTGGTCGGCGACCGGGTCTACGACCGGATGGCCGCTAGGGGGCGTGATGCTGGACGTACGTGACCTCACTGTCCACGATGGACAGTCGCGGGTGTTGGTGCGCGGTGTGTCGTTCGGCGTCGAGCCCGGTGAGACGGTGGGTCTGGTCGGCGAGTCGGGTTCCGGCAAGTCACTGACCGCGCGGGCCCTGGTGTCGTTGCTGCCGCCCGGGTTGCGGTCCGGCGGTTCGGCGCGGTTGAACGGCACGGAGCTGCTGGGCCACAAGGATCTGCGCGGTGTGCGCGGCAGCGCGGTGACCCTGCTGATGCAGGACCCGTTCACCATGCTCAACCCGCTGACCACGGTGGGCACGCACATCCTGGAGAGCCTGCCGGGGCGCGGGAACCGGGCCGAGGTGGTGCGTCGGCTGGCCGAGGTGGGCATCGACGACCCGGCGGTGGCCGGGCGGTACCCGTTCCAGCTGTCCGGCGGGATGCGGCAGCGGGTGGCGCTGGCGGCGGCCCTGGCCAAGGATCCCGGCCTGCTGATCGCCGACGAGCCGACCACCGCGCTGGACGTGACGACCCAGCAGGAGGTGCTGAACCTGCTGCGCCGGATCCAACTGGAACGCCGGATGGGTCTGGTGCTGATCACGCACGACCTGCGGGTGGCGCGGTCGGCGTGCGACCGGGTGCTGGTGATGTACGCGGGCGCGCTGGTCGAGTCCGCGCCGTCCGCCGACCTGGACCGGCCCGCCCACCCGTACACGGCCGGTCTGCTGCGGTCGGTGCCGTCCGTGACGCGCCGACAGCCCGTGCTGGTGGGCATCCCGGGTTCGGTGCCGCCCGCCGCCGACGTGGTCGACCGGTGTCCGTTCGCGGATCGCTGCGGCTGGGCGGAACCCGCGTGCACGGACGGGCCACCGCCCTTGGTGGACCTCGGCGGGCGGTCCACCGCGTGTCTGCGGCACGACGAGCTGGACCTGTCGCCGATCGACGAGGACGACGTCCAGGCGGCCGAACGCGAGCCGGTGGGCGACATCCTGCTGGAGGTCACGGACCTGGCGAAGGTGTACCGGTCGGTCGGCCTGCGGCGGTCCGCGCACACCGCGCTGGAGGACGTCTCGCTGCACGTGGCGGAGGGCGAATCCCTCGCCGTGGTCGGCGAATCCGGGTCGGGCAAGACGACGCTCGCCCGGTCCGTGCTCGGCCTGACCGACCCGTCGTCGGGTAGGATCACGTTGGGCGGCCTGGACATCACGTCCTACCGGCGGCGTCGGGCGGCCGACCGGGACCGGGCGCGGCGGCGGGGGGAGGGGGGGTTCCAGGACCCGTACTCGTCGCTCAACCCGTCGCACACCGTCGGCTACGCGCTGGCCGAGTCGCTGCGGCGGCGCACGAAGGACAACCTCCAGTCCGAAGTGGACGAACTGCTGGAGCTGGTCGGCCTGCCCGTCGAGTACGCCCGGCGACGGCCGGCGGCGCTGTCCGGCGGGCAGCGGCAGCGGGTGGCGATCGCGCGGGCGCTGGCCGTCCGGCCGCGGCTGCTGGTGTGCGATGAACCGGTCGCCGCGCTGGACGTCTCGGTGCAGGCCCAGGTGCTGGAGGTACTGCGCAAGGCGAACCGCGAGCTGGGCATCGCGTTGCTGTTCATCACCCACGATCTGGCCGTCGCCCGGCAGGTCACCGACCGGATGGTCGTGATGTGCCGGGGCCGGATCGTCGAGCACGGGGCGACCGCCGACGTGCTCGACACGCCCACCCACCCCTACACCGTCCGGCTGGTCGACTCGATCCCGGACGCCACACTCCGCACCGAAGGAGAACCGCATGTCGCGCAGTGAAGAAATCGCCGCCTGGCTGTCCGCCCGACTGCCCGAACTGGTCGCCGAGTACGACGTCCCGGGCGCGCAGGCGGCGGTGCTGGTGGACGGCGAGATCGTGTCGGCGGCGGCCGGCGTGCTCAGCCTCTCGACCGGTGTCGAGACCACCACCGACTCGGTGTTCCAGGTCGGCTCCATCACCAAGGTGTGGACGGCCACGCTGGTCATGCAGCTGGTGGACGACGGCCTGCTGGACCTGGACGAGCCGGTGGTGAAGTACCTGCCGGACTTCAGGATCGCCGACGCGGCGGCCAACGCCGCCATCACCTCCCGCCAGTTGCTCAACCACACCAGCGGTGTCGACGGCGACCTGTTCTACGACTCGGGCAGCGGCGAGGACGCGGTCGAGAAGTACCTCGGCCTCATCCACGACGCCCGGCAGGTGCACGAGCCCGGGGCGATGTTCTCGTACTGCAACAGCGGTTACGTGGTGCTCGGCCGGCTCGTGGAGGTGTTGCGCGGCAAGCCGTACGGCCAGGTGCTGCACGAGCGCATCGCCAAGCCGCTGGGTCTGGAGCACCTGGCGACCAGCGCCAACGAGGCCATCTTGTACCGCGCCGCCGTCGGCCACATCGACGACCCGGAAGGCAACCTGGTGGCCGCGCCGGTCTGGTCGCTGGCCCCGTCCAACGCACCTGCCGGCTCGTTGCTGTCGATGCGCGCCGCCGACCTGCTCGGCTGGGCCAAGGCCCACCTGGCCGGTGGCGGTGAAATCCTCGGTGAAGCGAGCACGAAGGCCATGCGCGAGAAGCAGGTCGACGTGCCGTTCATCGGGGCCATGCCCGAGCACTGGGGCCTGGGCTGGGAGCTGTTCGGGTGGGGCAAGGGCGTATTCGGCCACGACGGCGGCACCATCGGCCAGGCCGCGTTCCTGCGCGTCGCGCAGGAGGGGGACTTCGCCGTCGCGCTGCTGACCAACGGCCCCGGCGGCGGCAGCGTCTACGAGAACCTGACCATGCCGTTGCTGCGCAAGTACGCGGGCGCGGACGTCCCGGACCTGCCGACGCCGCCCGCGAACCCCGGCCCGCTCGACGCCGCCCTGATCTCCGGCTCGTACCACACGCCGATGATCGGGTTCCGGGTGAGCGTGGACGACGACGGCCGGGGCTGGGTGGAGATCTTCCCGCAGTCCGCGGAGGCCAAGCTGCTGATGCAGCCCACCCGCGTCGAGGTGGTCCGGCTGGCCGACGACCAGCTGATCGCCGTCGAGCGGGAGCACGGCAGGTACCAGGTGTTCTCCCTGGTGGGCACGGACGACCAGGGACGCGCGGCGTACCTGTTCAACGGTCGCGCGGCACGCCGCGTGGAAGCGGAGTAGAGCATGGCGGAGTTCACCCGCGCGCACGAACTGGACGACCTGTCGCTGCTGCGGATTCCGAGCGATCCGACGCTCGCACCCGACGGCAGCCGGGCGGTGTACGTGCTCAGAGAGGTCGACGGCGACGAGAACACCCGGTCGCTGTGGTCGGTCGGCCGGGACGGCGAGCCGCGCCGGCTGACCCGGGGCCGGGCGGACAGCTCGCCGCGGTTCTCCCCGGACGGCCGGACGATCGCGTTCCTCCGCGAGGGCCAGCTGTGGCTGCTGCCCATCGACGGCGGTGAGCCGGAGGCGGTGACCGAGCTGCCGAACGGCGCGGGCCTGCCCGTGTGGAGCCCGGACGGCACCCGGATCGCGTTCGCCGCGCCGGTCGGCGGCACGTCGCCGGACGACCCGATCACCACCGACCGGCAGGTGCACAAGGTCGACGGGGTGGGTCGGCTGCGCGGCATGGAATCGCAGCTGCACGTGCTGGACCTGGCCGACCGGGAGGTCCGGCAGGTGACGACCGGCGAGCCGTTCGCGGGCACCCCGACGTGGTCGCCGGACGGCACGCGGCTGGCGTACGCCGACGCGCTGGCACCCATCTCGGAGAGCTCGCCCGCCTACCTGGTCGATCTGTCCACTTCGGACGTTTCCGGGGTCGGCGAGGGCACCGTGGTCGCGGTCGTCTGGCACGACGAGGAGCCGCTGCTCATCGCCACGCCACAGGGAGGCGTCTACAACCAGGCGCTGTTCCACGACGGCAAGGAGCTCACCGCCGGCCTGGACCGGAACGTGATGCCCGGCGGCGGGGCGTACCCCGGTGCGCTGCCCCAGATCCTGGGTTCGGAACTGCTGTTCTGCGCGCGGGACAACGGGTGCACCCACCTGTACGCCTACGACAACGGCGCCATCCGCAAGGTGATCGGCGGCGACCGGGTGGTGTCGGGCCTGTCCGTGGCCGGCGGCACGGCGGTGGTCGTGGTGTCCACTGTGGACGCGTTCGGCGAGGTGGCGTTCGTGGACGTGGCGACCGGTGAGCTCGACTTCGTCACGTCGTACGTGGCGGACTTCGACGGAGTCCGTTACGCCAAGCCGGAAGCGCGGTCGTTCACCATCTCCGACGGCGTGGAGGTGCACGGCTGGCTGCTGCGTTCGGCGGACACCACCGGACCGGGGCCGCTGCTGGTCGACGTGCACGGCGGGCCGCACAACGCGTGGAGCCCGGTCCGCGACTGGGCGCACCTGTACCACCAGGTGCTGGTGGCGCAGGGCTGGTCGGTGCTGCTGCTCAACCCGCGCGCCAGCGACGGCTACGGCGAGGAGTTCATGCGCGGCGGGCTCGGCGCGTGGGGCGAGGCGGACGAGAACGACTTCCTCGAACCCGTGGACGCCCTGGTCGCCGAGGGCATCGCCGACCCGGAACGGTTGACGCTCACCGGGTACAGCTACGGCGGGTTCATGTCGTGCTGGCTGCCGACGCGGACCGACCGGTTCGCGGCGGTGGTGGCCGGCGGGGTCGTCACCGACCTGGTCAGCATGACCGGCACGTCCGACGCGGGCGGGATGATCGGCAGGTACGAGATCGGCGACACCGCCCGGCAGCGCGAGCTGTCCCCGTTGACCCACGCGGACAACGTGACCAGCCCGACGCTCGTGCTGCACGGCGCGGCCGACGAGCGCTGCCCGGTCGGCCAGGCCGAGCAGTGGTACCACGCCCTGCACGCGCGTGGCATCACCACCGAACTGGTGCTGTACCCGGGCGGCAGTCACCTGTTCATCCTCGACGGCAAGCCGTCGCACCGGGTGGACTACAACCGTAGAGTGGTCGAGTGGGTGGTGCGGCACACCGGAAAGCAGTCGGGGTGAAGGTGTCCGTCCCGGACGCGGCGCGGGCCGCCACGGGCGCGGCGGACGCGGCCGGCGTGGGGCTCCGCGAGCGGGTCGACCTGGCCGAGATCGGCGAGGTCGACCGGCTGTTCCGGGACATCTGGCGGCCCGGCCCGAACAACGCGCCGGTCACCAACGAGCTGATGCGGGTGTTCGCGCACGCGGGCAACTACGTGGTCGGCGCGTACACCGGTGACCGGCTGGTCGGGGCGACGGTCGGGTTCCTGTCCGCGCCGGCCGGGCGGTCGCTGCACTCGCACGTGACCGGGGTCCGTGCGGAGACGCGGGGCCGGTCCGTGGGGTTCGCGCTGAAGCTGCACCAGCGGGCGTGGGCGTTGGAACGCGGGCTGGACACGATCACCTGGACGTTCGACCCGCTGGTGCGCCGCAACGCGTACTTCAACCTGTCGAAGCTCGCCGCGCGGGCGGTGGAGTACCTGCCGGACTTCTACGGCCCGATGGACGACGGCATCAACGGCACCGGGGCCAGTGACCGGCTGCTGGTGTCGTGGGACCTGCGGTCG
>CBHFOL010000072.1:0-26951 GCA_965995405.1 uncultured Saccharothrix sp. | reverse complement strand
GGTTTCGTGCCCAGATTTCGGAACCCCACCCACGCCACGACCGCGCCGACCAGCACTCCGACTACCGGGAGTGACCACCGGGCCCACTTGGGCATGGGGCGTCGCGGCTTGCCGTATCGACCTTCGGGCAGTGCCACTTGCGAACGCCTTTCCGGCCGTGGGGAACAATGGGACTCGACCACCACGTTGAGTGTCGCAGGGGCCGCTGGGGCTCTGTCCGGCGGGCCAAGGAGGACCACCACCGTCATGGTTGAGAAGCTGCGCCTGATGGCGGTGCACGCGCACCCCGACGACGAGTCCAGCAAGGGTGCCGCGACGATGGCGCGCTACGTGGCCGAGGGCTCCGAGGTGATGGTCGTGACCTGCACCGGCGGTGAGGCGGGCAGCATCCTGAACCCCGCCATGGACCGTCCCGAGGTGCTGGCCGACATGGCCGAGATCCGGCGCGCCGAGATGGCGCGGGCCGCCGAGATCCTCGGCATCCGGCACCGCTGGCTGGGCTTCGTCGACTCCGGTCTGCCGGAGGGCGACCCGCTGCCGCCGCTGCCCGAGGGCTGCTTCGCGCTGGTGCCGCTGGAGGAGTCGGTGCCGCCGCTGGTCGAGGTGATCCGCGAGTTCCGGCCGCACGTGATCGTCACCTACGACGAGAACGGCGGCTACCCGCACCCCGACCACATCCGGTGCCACGAGGTGTCCGTGGCCGCGTTCGACGCGGCGGGCGACCCGGAGCGGTACCCGGAGACGGGCGAGCCGTGGCAGCCGCTGAAGCTGTACTACTCGCACGGCTTCTCGCGCGCGAAGCTGCTGGCGTTCCACGACGCGCTGAACGCGGCGGGCCTGGAGTCGCCGTACGACGAGTGGCTGGCGAACTGGGATGCGGACCGGCCCGACGTGATCGACCGCGTCACCACCCGCGTCGAGTGCGCGGACTACTTCCCGCAGCGTGACGAGGCGCTCAAGGCGCACGCGACCCAGATCGACCCCACCAGCCGCTGGTTCGCCGTGCCGCTGGAGATGCAGCGCGCGGTGTGGCCCACCGAGGAGTACGAACTGGCGCGGTCGCTGGTCGACAGCACGTTGCCCGAGGACGACCTGTTCGCGGGCGTGAGGGAGAAGGTGACGGCGTGAACCCGGTCCCTTGGGACCAGACGACGGCGATGGTGCTGGTACAGCCCTCGACCACCAAGGACCCCGGCGGCCAGCAGGAGGACTTCGGCAAGTCCTCCCCGCTGGGCCTGCTGATCCTGGTGCTGTTCTTCATCGCGGTGTTCTTCCTGGTCAAGTCGATGAACAAGCACCTGCGCAAACTGCCGGCGTCCTTCGACCCGGCCGAGGCCGGGCCCGCGGAGCCCGCGGGTTCCGCGCCTGCCAAGTCGGGTTCGGCTGCCGGCCCGTCCGGTTCCGACTCCGCCCCACCGGCCGACGCCGCGGAGCCCGCCAAACCCACTTCGGACTAGCCGAGCCCGGATCGATCCGTCGACCGAGCCACCCGTTGGACATGGCCGGTCGGCGCTGCCCGCTGGGCATGGCCTGCCGGACGCGGCCGGTCGGGCACGGGCGGGGCTCAGGGGCGCGGGGAGCGCTGCTCGTACCAGGTGCGTCGGGCCGGCACCGAGACGAGTTCGCGTTCCGGGTAGCGCAGCGCGGTCAGCCGGCCGCCGAACACGCAGCCCGTGTCGAGGCACAGGGTTCCGTTGACCCATTCCGGTTCGGTGATCGGGGTATGTCCATACAGGACAGTCGCTTCGCCGTGGTAGTCCAGGGCCCACGGGTGGCGGACCGGGAAGCCGCGTGCGTCGATCTCGCCGGTGGTTTCGCCCCAGATGGCCAGGTGGCGCATCCTGGGTGATTCCACGCCGTGGTAGCGCTCGGGCAGGCCCGCGTGCGAGACGACCAGTCGGCCACCGTCCAGGACGTAGTGCGGCACCAGGGCATCGCAGAACTCCAGCACCTCCTGGCGGAACTCGGCGGGCTCGTGCGCCAACTGGGCCAGCGACCGTTCCAGGCCGTGGTTGACCTGCACGTTCCGGCCCTTCAGCGACCGGACCAGCTTGTCCTCGTGGTTGCCGCGCACCGATAACGCCGTGCCCGCCTTCGCCATGCCGATGGCCAGGCGCAGCACGCCGGGCGTGTCCGGGCCGCGGTCGACCAGGTCGCCGACGAACAGCGCGGTGCGGCCGTCCGGGTGATACGCGCCGTCGGGTTCCACCCGGTAGTCGAGTTCGCGCAGCAGGTGGACGAGTTCGGTGAGGCAGCCGTGGACGTCGCCGATGACGTCGAACGGTCCGGTCAGGTGGCGCAGGTCGTTCGGCAGGGGTTCGGCGCTGTCCATGACCACCAGTCTGGACGACCGGGCGGCGTGCCGGGTGGGATTTACTGTGGAGCCATGACGAACCGGCTCGCCTCCGCGACCAGCCCGTACCTGCTCCAGCACGCCGACAACCCGGTGCACTGGCACCCGTGGTCACCGGAGGCGTTCGCCGAGGCGCGGGAACGCGGCGTGCCGGTGCTGCTGTCGATCGGGTACGCGGCCTGCCACTGGTGCCACGTCATGGCACACGAGTCGTTCGAGGACGAGGGGACCGCCGCGTACCTGAACGAGCACTTCGTCAACGTCAAGGTCGACCGCGAGGAACGGCCGGACGTGGACGCCGTCTACATGGCGGTCACCCAGGCGCTGAGCGGGCACGGCGGGTGGCCGATGACGTGCTTCCTGACGCCCGACGGCGAACCGTTCTACGCGGGCACCTACTACCCGCCCGTGCCGCGGCCGGGGATGCCGTCGTTCCGGCAGGTGCTGGAGGCGATCACGCACGCGTGGCGGGAACAGGGCGACGAGGTGCGCGCGTCGGCCGCGAGCATCGTGTCCCAGTTGACGTTCAAGCCGCTCCCGTCGTCCACTGTGGACGATGAGCTGCTGGCCGGCGCGGTGGTGTCGCTGCTCGGCCACTTCGCCCGCGCGCACGCCGGATTCGGTGGCGCGCCGAAGTTCCCGCCGTCGAGGGTGCTGGAGTTCCTGCTGCGCCACCACGAGCGGACCGGGTCGGTGGAGGCGCTGTCGATGGCGCGGGCGACGTGTGACGCGATGGCGTCCGGCGGGCTGTACGACCAGCTGGCCGGCGGGTTCGCGCGGTACTCCGTGGATGCGGGCTGGGTGGTGCCGCACTTCGAGAAGATGCTGTACGACAACGCTTTGCTGCTCCGCGTCTACACGCACCTGAGCCGGCGCGACCCGGCCGACCGGTACCGGCGGGTGGTGCGCGAGACCGCCGAGTTCCTGATCCGCTCGCTGGGTACGCCGGAAGGCGGGTTCGCCGCGTCGCTGGACGCCGACACCGACGGCGTCGAGGGCTCGACCTACGTGTGGACGCCCGCGCAACTCGCCGAGGTGCTCGGCACGGCGGAGGGTGCGCGGGCGGCCGTGCGGTACGGCGTGACCGAGGAGGGGACGTTCGAGCACGGCGCGTCCACGCTGCGGATGCTCGGCGAACCCGACCCGGAGATCACCGCGAAACTGTTGGCGGCACGGGAACTCCGGCCGCAGCCGGGGCGGGACGACAAGGTCGTGACCGCGTGGAACGGACTCGCGATCGCGGCCCTGGCCGAGGCGGGGTCGGTGTTCGGCGAGCCGCGCTGGGTCGAGGCCGCCGCGCGGGCGGCGGAGCTGCTGCTGGACGTGCACCTGGTCGACGGCCGGCTGCTCCGGACGTCCCGGGACGGCGTGGCCGGCACCGCCGTGGGCGTGCTGGAGGACTACGGGTGCTTCGCGGACGGGTTGCTCGCGCTGCACCAGGCGACCGGCGACCCGCGTCCGCTGGCTGTCGCGTGTGGACTGTTGGACACCGCATTGGCGCGGTTCGCGGGCGAGGAGCCCGGGGTGTACTACGACACGGCGGACGACGCGGAGGCGTTGGTGCAGCGGCCGTCGGATCCGTCCGACAACGCCAGTCCGTCCGGGGCGTCGGCGCTGGCGTCCGCGCTGGTCACCGCGTCCGTGCTGGGTGCGCCGCGGCACGCCGGGTACCGGGCGGCGGCCGAGGCTGCCGTGTCCCGGGCCGGGCTGCTGGCCGCCCGGGAACCCCGGTTCGCCGGGCACTGGCTGAGTGTGGCGGAGGCGTTGGCGCTCGGTCCGGTGCAGGTCGCCGTGGTGGGGGACGACCCGGAGTTGGTGTCCGCCGCGTGGCGGGGCGTGCCTGGTGGCGGTGTGGTGGTGGCCGGTGCCCCCGACTCCGCGCCGCTGCTGGCCGACCGTCCGCTGGTGGCGGGTGCTCCGGCGGCCTACGTGTGCCGGGGCTACGTGTGCGACCGGCCCGTGACGACGGTCGACGACCTGGCGGCGGCCCTGCGCCGGTAGCGGCGGCGCGTCGGAACGGCTGGTTGTTTGCTGCCGGCGCGGCCTTGTGTGGCCTGCGGCCCCGCGTCGGCGGCTCACCGGCTGCGCCGTGGCCTGCGGCGGTCCGCCCGAGCGCTGCCTTGACGACCGGTCCGGCGCGGCTCTTGGCCCAGTGCCGACGCGGTGGTCGGGAGCGGTTCGGGTCCGGCGGGCCGCCCTGCGTCGGGATCGGCACTTCACTCGTAGCGAACCACGCTTGTCATCGGCTGTTGCAGGCGTAGCGTCAGTATCGCTGTAATCGTGTAATCGAAGGTGGTTGTGATGGGACGTGGATGGGGAGGGCGCGGCTGGCCGCAAGCCGATCAGCCGCCCGCCGACGACGCGGCGGCCTGGTTCGCGGGCCGCCTGCCGGACGACTGGTTCACCGAGCACCCGGCGGTGACCGTCGACCGGGAGGAGATCCTGGTGGTGGGAGACCTCCCGCCGCTGGAGGGCACGTTCGCCGACGACGCGGAACGCGCCGCCGCCGAGTCCGGCCGGATCAGCAGGTTCCGCGAGCAGACCCGCGAGGCCCGGATCGAGATCGCGCGCCAGGCCGAGCACCGCTACCGCCGCAAGGTGGCGTGGGGCGCGCGGCTCGGCGGCACGTCGGAGCTGTTCACCACGCTGTCCGTGCCGGTGATGACCCGGCTGCGGCAGCCGGAGCGCAAGGTCCTGGACACCCTGGTCGCCGCCGGTGTGGCCCGGTCCCGTTCGGAGGCGCTCGCGTGGGCCGTGCGGCTGGTCGGGGAACACGCGGACACGTGGCTCACCGAGCTGCGCGAGGCGATGACCCGGGTGGACGACCTGCGCGCCCAGGGCCCGGACCTGAGTTGACGATGACCCCCCGGTTTCGCTGGTAGCTTCGGAAACCGGGGGGATCATGACCATTTCGTACGACATCACGTGGGACCTCGACCCGACCTCGCCGACCTTCCGCGGCCGGACCTCCCTGCGGTTTTCCGGCAGGCGGTCGCACGCGGACCTCGCGGCGGTCGGGTTGCGCGGGGCGCGGCTGAACGGCCGCGAGGTGTCGTCGTGGGACGGCACGCGGCTGGCGTTGAAAGCGGCCGACGACAACGTGCTGGAGGTCGACGCCGACTTCGCGTACGGGGAGGACCGGGGCTTCCGCCGGGTGACCGTGGACGGTTCGACGTACCTGTACGCGCTGAACCACCCGACCCGTGCACAGTGGACCTTCTGCTGTTTCGAGCAGACACAGCGCGGCCGGGTGAACCTGACCGTCAACGCCGAGGGCCTGGTGCTCACCAACAGCACCCGGTCCCCGATCGCCCCGTACGTCGTGACGGCGGCGGCCGGGCCGTGGGAGGCGGTCGGCGAGCACGTGTACGCGATGCGGTCGCGTGCGGCCGAACGGGTCCGGGGCGAGGCGGTGTCCCGGCTGATCAGGCGGTCGATCGAGTTCTACGAGCACCTGCTCGACGTGCCGTACCCGTACGAGAAGTGCGAGGCGGTCTTCGTGCCGAGGATCGGCTTCCTGGCGTTCTCGTCGCCGGGCCTGATCATGTTCGACGACGACGCCTTCGACACGCTGGCGAGCCGCGAGCCCGCGTACGCGGTGACCGTGCTGAGCCACGAGGTGGCGCACACGTGGTCCGGCAACCTGGTCGACGCGGAGCCGTGGCTGGTGGAGGGCGTGGCCACCTACCTGAGCCGGCTGGCCACCGCGGAACTCCTGCCCGGCAGCGACCCGTGGACCGTGCCCGAGAACACCCCGTGGCCGGACAAGCCCTACGCGCCCCACCTGGCCCGCCTGATGTCCGTGGAGGAGTCCATCGGCCGCCCGGCCCTACTCCACGGCCTGACCACCTACTACCGCCGGCACGCCCACACCAACGCCGGCTGGGCCGAACTCAAGGCGTGCCTGCGCCAGTGACCCGACCGGCCGGACCACCCGCGTCCGGACCGTCGTCAGGAGTAGATGGCGAACCAGATGGCGACGTAGTGGCAGATCGCCGCCACGACGGTCGCCGCGTGGAAGAACTCGTGGTAGCCGAAGACCTGGGGCCAGGGGTTGGGCCAGCGGGAGGCGTAGAAGATCGCGCCCGCCGTGTACAGGAGGCCGCCCACCAGGATCAGGACCAGGGCGCCCACGCCCACGTGGTCCAGGAGGTCGGGCAGTACGAAGACCGCCACCCAGCCGAGGGCGATGTAGATCGGCACGCCCAGCCACCTCGGGGCGTGTGGCCAGGCCAGCTTCAGCGCCACACCGCCCAGCGCGCCCAGCCAGACGACGGCCAGGACGACGTTGCCGGTGTCCGGGGGCATCGCCAGCAGCGCGAACGGCGTGTAGGTGCCGGCGATGAACACGAAGATCATCGAGTGGTCCAGGCGCTTCATCCACGTGCGCGCCCGTGCGCTGGCCCAGTTCACCCGGTGGTAGAGGGCGCTCACGCCGAACAGGCCCACGACGGTCGCGCCGTAGATGGACGTCGCCAGGGCCGCTTTCGTGGACACAGTGGACGCCGCGAGGGCGATCAGGGTCGCGCCGGTCGCCACCGACACCACAAACGACCAGAAGTGCAGCCAGCCCCGCATGCGCGGGCGGAGGGCGGGTGCCGGCTGCTGGGAGAGCGTCGACGTGGTCACCCGCCCGAGGTTACGGGAGCGTAGGGAGGGTGGTCAGCACGCGACGGCGTGACCGCGCACACCCGGCGTACGCTCTACCAGCGTGGGTCTTCGCGAACGGGTCAAGAGCTTCCTCCTCAAGGGTTACGAGTTCCGGCTCAACCGATGGCTCGACGGGAAGCAGCGACCACGCCACGTCGGCGTGGTGCTGGACGGGAACCGCCGATGGGCCAAAGAGGCGGGGTTCACCGATGTCGCGCACGGCCACCGGGCGGGCGCGCGGAAGATCCTGGAGCTGCTCACCTGGTGCCGGGAAGCCGAGGTCGAGGTCGTCACGCTGTGGATGCTGTCCACGGACAACCTGAACCGGCCCACCGAGGAACTCGGACCGCTGCTGGACATCATCGCCGACATCGTGGACGAGATCGCCGAACCGGGTAACCCGTGGCGGGTCCGGCACGTCGGCGCGCTGGACATGCTGCCGACCGAGACGGCGGCCCGGCTGTCCGCCGCGTCCCTGCGCACCAAGGCCCGCACCGGGCTGGAGGTGAACGTCGCGGTCGGGTACGGCGGGCGGCAGGAGATCGCGGACGCGGTGCGCAAGCTGCTCCAGAAGCACGCCGAGGAGGGCGGCACGATCGAGGAACTGGCCGAGGTGCTGGACGTCGACCACATCGCCGAGCACCTGTACACGTCCGGCCAGCCCGACCCGGACCTGCTCATCCGCACGTCGGGTGAGCAGCGGTTGTCCGGGTTCATGCTGTGGCAGTCGGCGCACTCGGAGTTCTGGTTCTGCGAGGCGTACTGGCCGGAGTTCCGCCGCACGGACTTCCTGCGCGCGCTGCGCGACTACGCGGTCCGGCACCGCAGGTTCGGCTCCTGAGACCGGCGCTCCCGAGGCCGGAGCGCCGTACCCCGAAACGTCGGACTCCGGAGCGCCGGACCTCGGAGCGCCGGACCCGGACACGCCGAAGGGGCGCCCCGCTGAGGCGCCCCTTCGCGAATGGGACTCAGCCCCAGAAGTTCACGTCGTCACCGTCGATGACGCCGCCCGCGGCACAGTTGTCGACAATGCTCGGGGAGTTGAACGGCACCGCGCCACCCAGCACGCCGACGTTGTTGCCGCACACGCCGGCGACCAGGTTCAGGTTGTTGCCATTGGCGGCGGACACCAGACCGCCGTTGTCCCAGTGCGCGCCGTGGTGGTCCTCGGGCTCGCCGGCGAACGCGGGGGAGGCGATCATCATGAAACCGGCCGCGATCGCCGCGACGGCGCCTGCCTTCTTGAGCACGTCAAGTCTCCTTCGGTAGTGGTTGACCGGGCGGAAACCTACCCAGGTCTTCAGGGAAAACGACGCATTCTCACTCTATTGTGTGATGGTTGCGTGTCGCGCCTTACCGATTGTGAAAGCCGACCAGGGGCGTCACCGGAATGAGTACCGGAAACGCCCCTGGTCGGGGTTCAGCGTGAGCTGGAAATCAGCCCTCGAAGTTCACGTCGTCGCCGTCGACGATGCCGCCCGCGGCACAGTTGCCGACGATGCTCGGGGAGTTGATCGGCACCGCGCCGCCGGCCACGCCCACGTTGTTGCCGCACGCGCCGATCACGGCGTTCAGGTTGTTGCCGTTCAGCACGCTCACGAGCGGGCCGTTGTCCCACGAGTAGGCGTGAGTGGTCGCGAACGCGGGGGAGCCGAGCATCATGAGGCCCGCCGCGATGCCGGCGACAGCGCCTGCCTTCTTCAGCACTTCAATCTCCTTCGTGTCGGGATTTCCCCGTACTTTCCGGAGTCTTCGGGGATCTCCGGACGCTGGGGCCCTCGCGGGAAAAGTTACCGAAGGGCATCGCCGATTGGGGTGCGATAACACCATTGTGTGACGGCACGATTGCCCAGTGTCGCCCGGTCCGGTGCTTTTCGGTTTCCGGTTCGTCGCCACGCGCGCGAACGTGGTAATACGGTCGTCCAACTCGTAAGCTCCCCTGCTCATGGACGGCAATCAGCTCGTGCGCGAGTACCTGGTGCTCGGGCTCCGCCTCGACCGGCTCCACCCCGGCCTGGTCGACTCGTACACCGGTGACCAGGCGCTGCGCCGCGCGGTGGACAACGAAACCCGCTCGCACCCGGCCGTGCTGGCCGACCACGCCACGCTGCTCCGCCGCGAACTGCCGGGCACCGACCTGGAACCGGTCCGCAAGCGTTTCCTGGACGCCCACCTCACCGCCCTGGAGTGCACCGCCCGCAAGCTCGCCGGCGTGCACGTCCCGTTCACGGCCGAGGTGCGGGCGTACTTCCAGGTCGACGCCGTGCTCGGGAACGAGGACACCTACCGCCGCGCGCACGCCCGCCTGGCCGAGGTGCTGCCCGGCGGCGGGTCGCTGGCGGACCGGCTGGCCGACCACCGCGCGGACGACGCCGTGCCGCCGCGCAAGCTGGACCACGCCGTGCGCGCCCTGTCCAGTGCCCTCCGTGACCTGGTCAGGCGGCAGTTCGCGCTGCCGGAGCGGGAGGTCGTGGAGTACGAGATCGTCACCGACAAGCCGTGGAGCGGGTTCAACTACTACCTGGGCGACTTCCGGTCCCGGGTGGCGATCAACGCCGACCTCGGCCACCGGATGTCCGGCCTGCCGCACCTGGTCGCCCACGAGTCCTACCCCGGCCACCACACCGAGCACTGCCGCAAGGAGATCGGCCTGGTCGGCAAGCGCGGCCACGCCGAGCAGGCCATCTTCGTCATCAACACGCCGCAGTGCCTGATGGCCGAGGGCATGGCCGAACTGGGCCTGCACGCCGCCGTGGGTCCCGGCTGGGGCCGGTGGACCGAGCTGATCCTGCGCGACCTGGGCCTGCGGATGGACGGCGACCACACCGAACGGGTGGAAGCGGCGCTGTCCGGCCTGCTGGCGGTGCGGCAGGACGCGGCGCTGATGCTGCACGACCGGCGGGCGTCGCAGGACGACGTGGTGGCGTTCCTGCGCCGCTGGCTGCTGGTGCCCGAACGGCGGGCCCGGCACATGCTGCGGTTCCTCGCCGACCCGCTGTGGCGGGCGTACACCACGACCTACGTGGAGGGGGCGCGGCTGGTCCGCGCGTGGCTCGACGTGCGTCCACCCACTGAGACCCTGGCTGAGCGTTACCTGAGACTTCTGGACGAGCCGTTGGTGCCGGACGCACTCGTGGCGGAGCTCCGGGACGGGGTGCCGCGGCTGCCGCGCAACCCTGTGTGACCCGCTGATCCGCCCCGACGTACCACTGCTGAGCTGCGTGGACGACGCCGGGTGGCGGTGTCGTGACCGCCGGTTGCCGCACCGACTGGTCCGTTGTGGTGATCTTTCGGTGGTTTTGCGGATACGTGACGAGTTGGCGAATCACCTGTGTGGCTGCCTGCAAACCGGGTACTCGCGGAGGTAACTTCCGACTTGGCGGGCCGCGACCACTGCGGGCCGCGCAGGGAGGCCCTGATCGTGGCTGTTGTCGAATTGCCGGTTCCGCCGGCAGAGGCAAGCGCGAGGGGGCCGGCACCCGGCCCTCGTGGCCGGCGCGCCTGACGGCGTGCCGGTCGATCGGGGTGGTGCCTGGCCCAGCGAGGAGCGGACGCGGGTGCCGCGTTCGTGAAGGAGTTGCCGTGAACGCACGACGACCCGCGAGCCGTTCCTCAGGCTCATCGCGCAGCACTTCCCGGCGCCGTGGAACGCCGACTTCCCTCACGTATGTGATCGACACATCCGTGCTGCTCTCCGACCCGATGGCCACGAACCGGTTCGCCGAACACGAGGTCGTGCTGCCGCTCGTGGTGATCAGTGAGCTGGAGGGCAAGCGGCACCACCCGGAACTGGGCTGGTTCGCCAGGGAAGCGCTGCGACTGCTCGACGACCTGCGGCTGCAACACGGCCGGCTGGACCACCCGGTGCCGATCGGCGACGTCGGTGGCACCCTGCGCGTCGAGCTCAACCACTCCGATCCGGAGGTGCTGCCCGCGGGTTTCCGCACGGACTCCAACGACGCCCGGATACTGGCCTGCGCGCTCAACCTCGCGGCCGACGGCAACTCGGTCACCCTGGTCACCAAGGACATGCCGCTGCGGGTCAAGGCCGGCGCGGTGGGCTTGGCGGCCGAGGAGTACCGCGCGCACGACGTGACGTTGTCCGGCCACACCGGGATGTCGGATGTGGACGTCGACCAGGGCTTGGTCGACGCGCTGTACCGGGACAGCGTCGTGGACCCGGCCGAGTTCGACCTGGGTCACGTGGCCGAGCTGCCGTGCCACAGCGGGTTGCGGCTGCTCGCGGGCACGTCCAGCGCGCTCGGGCGGGTCACCGCGGACAAGCAGATCCGGCTGGTGCGCGGCGACCGGGAGGCGTTCGGGCTGCACGGCCGGTCCGCCGAGCAGCGGGTCGCACTGGACCTGCTGCTGGACACCGAGGTCGGCATCGTCTCGCTGGGCGGACGGGCCGGCACCGGAAAGTCGGCGCTCGCGCTGTGCGCGGGCCTGGAGGCGGTCATGGAACGCCGCCAGCACCGCAAGGTCGTCGTGTTCCGCCCGCTGTACGCGGTGGGCGGGCAGGAGCTCGGCTACCTGCCGGGTTCCGAGAGCGAGAAGATGCAGCCGTGGGCGCAGGCGGTGTTCGACACGCTGGGCGCGCTGGTCAGCCAGGACGTGGTGGAGGAGGTCATGGACCGCGGCATGCTGGAGGTCCTGCCGCTGACCCACATCCGGGGCCGGTCGCTGCACGACTCGTTCGTGATCGTGGACGAGGCGCAGTCGCTGGAGCGCAACGTGCTGCTCACCGTGCTGTCCCGGCTGGGCGCGAACTCGCGGGTGGTGCTCACCCACGACGTGGCGCAGCGGGACAACCTGCGGGTCGGGCGGCACGACGGCGTGGCGGCGGTGATCGAGAAGCTGAAGGGCCACCCGCTGTTCGCGCACATCACGCTGACCCGGTCGGAGCGGTCGCCGATCGCGGCCCTGGTGACCGAGATGCTGGAGGACTACGCGTCGTGATGGTGATCCGGCTCGGCAGCGTCCCGCTGTGACGGCACCCTGAGCCAAGGCCACGAAGGGGAGCCTGCCCGCTCTGGGGAGGCTCCCCTTTGGTGTCGCCGGTCGGTGGACAGCCGCTCGCCGGGCCGGGCGCTCGCCGGGCGGCCGGTTGGTGGGTCGGGCGCTCGCCGGGTCGGGCGCTCGCCGGGTCGGGCAAGCGGCGGGCCGGCCGGTTGATGGGCGACGGTTGATGGGCCACGGTTGGTTGGCGGTAGTCGGCCGACCAGGGTGAGCGGTTGGGGGTTTGGGGTCCCCTGCCGGGGGGCAGCGGCCGTCCTCCCGCTACCCCGGCGGCCGACTGGATGCCCAGCGTCGCCCGTTCGTGGAACTCCTCCAGGTTGGCCGCGCCCGCGTAGGTGCACGCCGACCGGACGCCCGCCGTGATCGAGTCCAGCAGGTCCTCGACACCGGGGCGCACCGGGTCGAGCCGCATCCGGGAGGTCGAGATGCCCTCCTCGAACAGGCCCTTCTTGGCGCGCTCGAACGCGTTGTCGCCCTGGGTCCGCGCGCTCACCGCCCGCTTGGACGCCATGCCGAACGACTCCTTGTAGAGCCGGCCGGCCTCGTCGCGCTGGAGGTCGCCGGGCGACTCGTAGGTGCCCGCGAACCAGGAGCCGACCATGGCCGCGCTGGCACCGGCCGCGAGCGCGAGCGCCACGTCCCTCGGGTGCCGGACCCCGCCGTCCGCCCAGACGTGCTTGCCCAGCGCACGGGCCTGCGCCGCGCACTCGGCGACCGCCGAGAACTGCGGTCGGCCCACGCCGGTCATCATCCGGGTGGTGCACATCGCGCCCGGCCCGACGCCGACCTTGACCACGTCCGCGCCCGCCTCGACCAGGTCGCGCACGCCCTCGGCGGTGACCACGTTGCCCGCCACCACGGGGACCGTCGGCGACGCGGCGCGGACCGCCCGCAGCGCGGCCACCATCTTCTCCTGGTGCCCGTGCGCGGTGTCCACGACGAGCGTGTCCACGCCCGCCTTGAGCAGTTCGCCGGCCTTGGCCCGCACGTCGCCGTTGACCCCGATCGCCGCCGCGACCCGCAGTCGGCCCTCGGCGTCCACCGCCGGCGTGTACACGTCGGCCCGCAACGCGCCCAGCGCCGTCATGACGCCCCGCAGCCGACCGTCGGCGTCCACGCCCAGCGCGACCTTCTGCGTGCCGCCGTTCAGCCGCGCGAACACCTCGCGCGGCGGGGTGTCCAGCGGCAGCGTGACGATCCGCGTGTCCGCGACGTCGTGCAGCCGGGTGAACCGGTCCACCCCGGTGCACGCCGCCTCGTCCACGACGCCCGTGGGCCGCCCGTCCTCGTCGACCACGACGACCGCTCCGTGCGCCCGCTTGTGCAGCAGGTTGTGGGCATCGGCCACCGAGTCGCCCGGGGCGAGGGTGAGCGGCGTGTCCCACACGGGGTGCCGCTCCTTCACCCAGGAGACGATCTCGGCCACCGCGTCCGGCGCGACGTCCTGCGGCAGCACCACCAGCCCGCCGCGACGGGCCATGGTTTCGGCCATCCGGCGTCCGGCGACCGCGGTCATGTTCGCGACCACGATCGGGATGGTCGCCCCCGTGCCGTCGGAGGTCGACAGGTCGACGCCGAACCGGGACTCCACGGCCGACCGGCCGGGCACCAGGAAGACGTCGTCGTAGGTCAGGTCGTAGCTGGGCCGATGCCCTTCGATGAATCGCACGAAACTTTGACACTACCCGTCTCGGGCGGCTTTCGCCTTGGGCTTCGGACACCTGTCCGGGTGCGGAAATCCGGTATTCGGTTGGATGATCCGCCAAGCGGCGGTGGCCGTGGTGGTGGCGGTTGCCGTGGCCGTGACCGACCCCCGACTGGGTGCCGGACCGTTCCGGAACGGGTCGGGTCGGTACCTGGCCGCGCCGGTTGGCGGATCGTGGTGTTCCCCGTCGTCAGGGGGCTTCGGTCGGGTCAGGGGTACCTCCCTTCGGCAATAGGGCGCGCACGGCGTCGATGGTGTCGGCTTCGGTCGGGTCCTTGTCCGGGCGGTACCGGAGCACCCGGGCGAAGCGCAGCGCTACGCCGCCCGGGTACCTCGGGCTCACCTGGACGCCGTCCAGTTCGATCTCGATCACCAGCTCCGGGCGGACGGTGACCACCCAGTCGCCCCGGTCGGTGGCCCTGGCCAGCAGTTCGCGGGTCTGCCAGGCCAGGAGTTCGTCGGTCAGGCCCTTGAACGTCTTGCCCACCATCACCGGTGGGCCGCCGTCCGGGTCACGTGCGCCGAGGTGCAGGTTGGACAGCAGGCCCCGGCGGCGACCGCTGCCCCACTCGACGCCGAGCACCACCAGATCGAGCGTGTGGACCGGTTTCACCTTCTGCCACGACCGGCCCCGCCTGCCCGCCGCGTACACCGAGCCGAGCGACTTCACCATGACGCCCTCATGGCCGGCCGCCAGCGCGGTGTCCAGCGCCTGCGCCGCCTGCTGCCCGTCCGGTTCGACCACGCCCGGGATGACGTGGCCACCGGCCGCTGTGCGCAGTGCGGCCAGGCGGTCCCGCAGCGGGCTGTCGAGCAGGTCTTCGCCGTCCAGGTGCAGGCAGTCGAAGAAGAACGGGCTCAGCAGCAGTGCGCGGGTGTCGGCGGGCGATGTGCGGCCGGCCGCGCCCAGCAGGGTGCCGAACCTGCTCATCGTCTCCTGGAACGGCCGGGGCTTGCCGTCGTCGGTCAGCGCCAGCGTCTCCCCGTCCAGCACCACGGAGGTGCACGGCAGGCCGCGCACCAGCTCCACCAGCTCGGGGACCGTGGCGGTGATCTCCCGCAGGGTGCGGGTGAACACGCGGACCTCGGCTCCGGACCGGTGGACCTGGATGCGTGCGCCGTCGAGCTTGTGCTCCACCACGCACGCGCCCAGCTCGGCCAGCGCCGCGGGCAGCGATTCGGCGGGCGAGGCCAGCATCGGCCGCACCGGACGGCCCACCACCAGCCGGAACGCCGCCAGCGCCGACTCGCCCTCCCGGGCCGCCACGGCTGTCTCCGGCAGACTGCCGGAGAGCATGAACGCCCGCCGCACGACCTCGGCGGGCACGTCGGCCGCCTTGGCGATGGCGTCCAGCATGACCCCTTCCAGGGCACCCTGGCGGAGTTCGCCGGTGAGCAGGCGGCGCAGGAAATCCTGCTCCGCCTCCGTCGCTTGGGCGAACAGGGCGGTGAGTACGTCGATGCGGCGTTGGGTCGAGCCCTTGCCGCTGATCGACGCGTACCCGCCCAGTGCACCGTCCACTTCGGACACCGTCAGCGCCGGGGCGGCGGCGGGTGGCGGGGCGATCTCGTGGACGGTGCGGTAGCCCGCGCCGATGCGGCCCTGGCTGGGGACGCCGATCAGGAACGACACGACGGCGGGCGTGCTCATCCGGCGCACCAGCTCGGCCAGGGCGGCGACCTTGGCCAGGCGGGAGCGCGTCGCCGCTACGGCGGCGGACGTCTCGACGACTTCGATGAACAACATGGCGTCATCATGCGCGGGGGGACCGACAATTTCCTGAGTGCGGCCGTTGAACACGATCGGGTGAACTGGGGTTTTCGCAGGTCAGGCGCAGGAGTGGAGCTCGTGGACGGCTTGCCGGAGGCGGTCGGGGGTGAGTGCGGCGTAGCCGAGGACGAGGCCGGGGAACGTCCGCGTCCGGCTGTAGCCGGCCAGGGCGGGTGCGTTGACGCCGCGCTTGGCCAGGCGTTCCTGTAGGGCCAGGTCGTCCGTGCCGGCGGGCAGTCGCACCACGACGTGCAGCCCGGCGGCGACCCCGATCGGCGTCCAGTCGGGCAGCACGCGGGAGAGTTCGTCCAGCAGCGCGTCCCGGCGTTCCCGGTAGAGCTGGCGGGTGCGGCGCAGGTGTCGGTCGTAGCCGCCGGTCCGGAGCAGTTGCGCGAAGGCGGCCTGGTGCAGGGTGCCGGTGCCCAGGTCGTCCAGGCGCTTGCGTTCCACGATCGGGTCGCGCAGGTCGGCGGGCAGTACCAGCCAGCCCAGGCGCAGCGCGGGTGCGAGGACTTTGCTGGTGCTGCCCTGGTAGACCACGCGGGTCGGGTCGAGCGCCTGCATCGCGCCCATCGCAGGGCGGTCGTAGCGGCGTCGTAGTCGTCTTCGATGACCACGCCGTCGTTGGCGCGTGCCCAGTCGAGGAGTGCGCGCCGTCGTTCGGGGTGCAGCACTACGCCCAGGGGGAACTGGTGTGCTGCGGTGACCAGGACGGCTCGTGAGTCCGTTGTGGATAGTCGGTCTACTTGGATGCCCTTGTCGTCCACGGGGATCTGGTGGACCGTAAGGCCGTGGGACGTGAATATGTCGGCCGCGCCGAAGTGGCTGGGTTCTTCGACGGCGACGCTGGTGTGTCCGGCTGCTTTGAGGACGCGTCCCATCAGCGACATGCCTTCGGCGGCTCCGTTGACCACGACTACCTCGGACGGGTGGGTCGCGACGGCGCGTACCCGGCCCAGGTAGTCGGCCAGTTCCTTGCGCAGCAACGGGAATCCTGCGGGGTCGGGGTAGCCGAGGTCGTCTGCGGGTAGAGCGTGGAGCGCGGTTTTCTGTGCCTGCAACCATTCGTCGCGGGGGAACGCGGTCAGCGCGGGCAGTCCGGGGCGTAGGTCGAATCGCCGGCGGGGTGTCGGGGCGGGTTCGCTGTCGAACGTGTTCGGCCACGTGCAGGCGGCGGTCACGGTGGTGCCGGAGCCGCGTTTGGCGACCAGGTAGCCCTCGCCGATGAGTTGGGCGTACGCGGAGGTGACCGTGCCGCGTGCCACGCCGAGTTGTTCCGCCAGGTCGCGGCTGGAGGGGAGTCGGGTGCCCGGGGTGAGGCGTCCGTCGCGGACGGCGCGGCGTAGTTCCGACTCCACGGCACGGCGGCCGGTGAGTCCGGGGAGCAGCAGCTCGCGGTAAGTGGTCCAGTTCGTGGTCATCGAATTGGAGCTTAAACCTGGACCACTCTTCGGTGAGGGTGGGCGGTATGAGAATCGCTGTCGCGTCCGGTGCCCTGACCTCGGTGATCGTGGGCGCGTCCGTGCCGGTCACCGGGATGCTCCAGGACTATCCGCTGCTCAGTGGGCAGGCCATGCGGTACGCGTTGGGCGGCTTGGTGCTGTTGGGGTGGACGTTGGCGCGTGGCGGGCGGCTTGCGGTGCCTGTCGGGCGTGACTGGGTGGCGTTGGGCGCGTTGGTCGTCACCGGGATGTTGGGGTTCAACGCGTGTGTGCTTTATGCGCAGCGGTACGCCGAACCGGGGTTCGTGGCGGCGATGTTGGGTGCCAGTCCGCTGGTGTTGGCGTTGGTCGCGCCGTTGATGGCGGGGCGGCGGCCGGTTGTGGGGGCCGTGGTGGGGGCTGCGGTGGTGGTTGGCGGGGTGGTCGTGCTGTCGGGAGGTGGCGCTTGGCGGGGGCCGGGGTTGGTGTTGGCGGTGTTGACGATGTTGGGGGAGGCGTCGTTCACGCTGTTCGCGGTGGGTGTGGTGCGGCGGTTGGGTGGGGTTGCGGTGGCTACCTGGTGTTGTTTTCTTGCTGCCGTGGTGGGTGGGGTGGTGGGGACGTTCGTCGGTGGGTGGCGGGTGCCTTCCGGGGGGGTGGGGGTGGCGTTGGTTGTGTGGGGGGTTGCGGTGACGGCGGTGGCGTTCGGGCTCTGGTATTTCGCGGTGGCGCAGTTGGGGGCCGATCGGGCCGGGGTGTTGATCGGGTTGATGCCGGTTGCGGGGTTGGTGGCTTCGGTGGCGTTGGGGGCGCAGGAGTTGACCGGGGTGGCGGTGCTCGGGGTCGTGGCCGTGGGGCTCGGGTGCGTGATCGGGCTTCGGCGGGCGAAGGCTCCTCGGCGGCCTGGGGACGCTCGGGAGGCGGAGGGGCTTCAGCCGACTGGAGGTGCTGTGTGAGCAGGGGCCACTGGCCTTGGTGGGCCTGAATCTCCCGGTGGGCCCCCGATTTCAAGCTTGCCAGGGAGGGCCGACAGTTCTTGGGGGTGGAGCTGAGAGGTCGCTGAGGTGTCCCCCGGACGTGTGGGTTCGGGGGACATCGTCGTGTGTCATCTGCCGTTGTGGGTCAACGACCGGCGTGCGTTACCTGCCGTCGTGTGTCAGTGGCCGCCGTGGGCCATGCGGAGGACGTTCAGGGCCTCGTCCAGTTGTTCCTCGGTCAGCTTGGCGGGGACGTGGCCGCGTTCCAGCACCACCTGGCGGATGGTCTTGCGCTCCTTCAGGGACTGCTTCGCGATCGACGCCGCCTCCTCGTACCCCAGGTAGCGGTTGAGCGGGGTCACGATGGACGGGGACGACTCGGCGTACTCGCGCATCCGGTCGGTCTGCGGCTCCACACCCGCCAGGACCTTGTCGGCCAGGAGCCGGGACACCGCGGCCAGCAGGCGGGACGACTCCAGCACGTTGCGGGCGATCACCGGGAGCATCACGTTCAGCTGGAAGTTGCCCTGGGAGCCCGCGAACGCCACGGCGGCGTCGTTGCCGATCACCTGGGCGACCACCATCATCGTCGCCTCGGGGATCACCGGGTTCACCTTGCCCGGCATGATCGACGAGCCCGGCTGGAGGTCCGGCAGCGCCAACTCGCCCAGACCCGTGCGGGGACCCGAACCCAGCCAGCGCAGGTCGTTCGCGATCTTGAACAGGCCGATCGCGGTCGCCCTGAGCTGGCCGGAGATCTCCACCACGCCGTCCTGCGTCGCCTGGGCCTCGAAGTGGTCGCGGGCCTCGGTCAGGGGGAGCGCGGTGACCGACGCCAGTTCCGCCGCGACGGCCGCGCCGAAGCCCTCCGGGGCGTTCAGACCGCTGCCCACGGCCGTGCCGCCGATGGGGAGTTCCGCCAAACGGGGGAGGCTTGCGGTGAGCCGTTCGACGCCATACCGCACCTGCGCGGCCCACGCGCCCGCCTCCTGGCCCAGCGTGACCGGGACCGCGTCCATCAGGTGCGTGCGACCGGATTTGACCAGGTCGGACCACTCGTCGGCACGGGACTCCAGCACGCCGGCCAGGTGTTCCAGGGCCGGGATCACGTCCGTGGCCACGGCCTCGGTCGCGGCCACCCGCAGCGTGGTCGGGAACGTGTCGTTGGACGACTGCGAGGCGTTGACGTGGTCGTTCGGGTGCACGTCACGGCCCAGCGCGCGGGTCGCGAGGGTGGCGATGACCTCGTTGGCGTTCATGTTGGACGACGTGCCGGAGCCGGTCTGGAACACGTCCACCGGGAAGTGCGCGTCGTGCTCGCCGGCGGCGACCTGGTCGGCGGCGGTGGCGATCGCGTCGGCCACGTCCGCGTCCAGCACGCCCAACCGGCGGTTCACCCTGGCCGCGGCGGCTTTGAGCAGGCCGAGCGCCCGGATCTGGGACCGTTCCAGGCCGCGTCCGGACACCGGGAAGTTCTCGACCGCGCGTTGCGTCTGCGCCCGCCACAGCGCGTCGGCGGGCACCCGGACCTCGCCCATGGTGTCGTGCTCGACGCGGTATTCCTGTTCAGCCATACCACCGAGTTTGGACCGCCTTTCCTTACTGGGCACAGTGGGCTCGAACACCTATGGTCGAAGTCATGGACCTAGAGGTCGATCTCCTCGTCGTCGGAGCCGGGCCCACCGGGCTGTTCGCCGCCTACTACGCGGGATTCCGAGACCTGTCCGTGGCGCTGGTCGACTCGCTGCCCGAGGCGGGCGGCCAGATCACCGCCATGTACCCGGAGAAGATGATCTTCGACGTGGCCGGGTTCCCCGCCGTGCGCGGTCGGGACCTGGTCACCGCGCTGGTCGAGCAGGCCGCGCAGTGGAACCCGACCTACCTGCTCGGCAGGCAGGCGCGGACACTGTCCACAGTGGACGGCAAGCTGGTGGTCGGGCTGGCCGACGGTGGCACGGTGCGCGCCGGCTCCGTGCTGGTCACGGCCGGTATCGGCGAGTTCAGGCCGCGTCCGCTGCCTGCCGGGGACGGGTGGCTGGACAAGGGTGTGGTGCACTTCGTGCCCACCTTGAACGTCCACACCGGACAGGACGTGGTGGTGGTCGGCGGTGGCGACTCGGCGTTCGACTGGGCGCTGGCGCTGCACCCGATCGCGGCCAGCGTCACGATCGTGCACCGCCGTGCCACGTTCCGCGCGCATCCCCCGACCGTGCGACAGGTGCGCGAACTGGGCGTGGAGATCATCACCGACGCCCAGGTGTTGGAACTGCGCGGCGACGACCACGTGGCCGAGGTCGAGCTGGGCCTGAAGTCCGGCGACCGCAAGGTGCTGCCCGCGCAGGCCGTGGTGGCCGCGCTCGGGTTCACCGCCGACCTGGGCCCGATCGAGACGTGGGGCGTGGAACTGGACCACCGGGCGATCGTCGTGGACTCCACCATGAGGACCGCCCGCGACCGCGTCTACGCGGCCGGCGACGTGGCCCAGTACCCCGGGAAGGTCAAGCTGATCGCGACCGGCTTCGGCGAGGCCGCCACGGCGGTCAACAACATCGCCGTGGCGCTCAACCCGGACGCGCACCTGTTCCCGGGGCACTCCAGCAACGCCGGCTGACTACCAGACCACCTGCACCTGCTCGCCCACGAACAGGTTGTCGAAGAACGTCACGGCGGCTTCGTGCGAGAGGTGCACGCAGCCGTGCGACTCGACCGACAGGCTGCCCTCGTGGAACGCGATGCCGTCGTGCGTGAAGTACACCGAGTACGGCATCGGCGCGTTGTAAGGCACGCTCCAGTCGTCTCTTACCTTGCGCAGCACGGGGAACGTGCCGGTGGGCGTCTCGTAGCCGGGCCGGCCATGTGTCACCGGAACCGGTCCATAGCTCACCGAACCGTGGTAGATGAGCCACGCTTCGTTCGTGGACAGCCGCAGGCACGCCCCTTCCTCGATGGAACAGGGCGTGCCTGTGGCCGCGTAGGCGGGCGTCACGAAGCCGAAGACCAGAGCCAGCGCGGCGATGACGGTGCCGAGCTTCCTCATCTCGAATCACTCCTCGAACCGGGGATACCCGTCGAGGCGATGATCCAACCTGCGGCCTTACGCGACCACCTGAACCTGTTCACCCACCTGGAGGTTTTCGAAGTACGTGACGGCCGCCTCCATGGACAGGTGGATGCAGCCGTGCGACTCCTCGGTGAGGCTGCCCTCGTGGAACGCGATGCCGTAGTTGGTGAAGTACGTCGAGTACGGCATGGGTCCGTTGTAAGGGCGGCTCCACTCGTCCTTGACCTTGTAGAGCACCGAGAAGTGGCCGGTGGGCGTCTCGTAGCCGGGTCGGCCGGACGTGATCGGCACCGGGCCGTACTCGACCTTGCCGCCGGTGATCAGCCACGTCTCGTTCGTGGACAGCCGGATGCACGCGCCTTCCGTGATGTCGCACGGCGTGCCCTCGACGGTCACCGGCGGCGGTGGTGGCGCGGGCTGCGGGGTGGGCGTCTCGGCCGGCGGCTGCTCGACGGGCGGCTGTTCGACAGGCTGTCCGGTGGCCGGCTGTTCGGTGGTGGCCGGCGGCTGTTCGGTGGTTGTCGTGGGCGTGGCGCTCGTGGTCGACGTGGTGGTTGTCGTGGCGGAGGAAGACTCGGACGACGGGCTGGACGCCGCCGGTTGCGGTGTCCCGCACGCCGTGGCCAGCAAAGCGATTGCCACCAACGCTGCCTTACGCATATCGCGCACCCCCAGGGTTGTTGCTCTTCTGCCCAGGAGACGCCACCCGTATCTCGTTGGTTGCCGGTACCGCATAACGAATTGGCCCCTGGACGGACGAAGGGCCGCCCCGTCGGAACGGGACGGCCCCCCGGTCAGGACACCGGTGGTGGAGCTAGCGGGTTCAGACTGCGCCCGCGTACTGGCTGATCCACGAGCGGAAGGACGGGACGTCCATGTAGATCGACGGACCGGTCGCGCAGGTGGAGCTGTTGTTGCCGGCCCGACTGGTCGCGCCGATCAGCTCCCAGGCACCGCCGACCTGCTTGATCTGCGGGCCGCCCGAGTCGCCGTAGCAGGCGCCCGCCCGGCCACCGGGGTTGTTGGTGCAGATCTCGTACGCGCCGTTGATCCCGGAGCAGCTGCCGTCCGAGACGATGGACGTGTTGAGCTCCTGGAGGGTCACCGGAGCGCCGCCGCAGCCACGCGGGGCGCAGGTCTGGCCCCAGCCGATGATGCGGGTGGCGGTGCCGGTCGCACCGGAGGACGCCGAGACCTTGACGGGCGTCTGGGTCACGTTCGTGGACAGACGCAGCAGCGCGATGTCGTAACTCGGGTGCGTCACGATCTGCGCGCCGGACGCGGTCGCGCCACCGCTGGTGCGGCTGGTCGAACCGACCCGGACGCGGACCGACGACGCCGAACGACCCTGCACGCAGTGCTTGGCCGTCACGACCCAGTTGGCCTTGATCAGCGAGCCGCCGCAGAAGTGGCTGCCGGAGGTGCTTTGCAGGGAGACCATGAACGAGTAGACCTGTGAGGCGTTGCCGCCGCCGACGATGTACGGCGTCACGCCGCCGTCCGTCGCGGGGGCCGCCGCCGCTCCGGCCGCAGAAGCGAGCGCAGCCCCGACGGCCACCGCGAACGCGGTGAACAGGGTACGAACCTTCATCATTTCCTCTCCGTACCCGGCGCAGGGGGCCGGGTACGAATCGGAACCTAGGGACGTATGGCGCTCGGGGACTACAGCCGTTCGGCCGGTTACCGTCGTTTGACTGTTAACAGATGGTTACGGGAGTGGGGGCAGTGCGGGCTCGTCACCCGGATGCGGATCGAAGTCGACCGAGGAGTACTCGCGGAGCTTGGTCAACCGGTGGAATCCGTCGATCATCCGGACCGTGCCCGACTTCGACCGCATCACGATCGACTGGGTCGTGCAGCCGCCCGCGCGGTAGTGCACCCCGCGCACCAGGTCACCGTCCGTGACGCCGGTCGCGCAGAAGAACACGTTGTCCCCACTGACCAGGTCATTCGTGTGGAGGACCCGCTCCAGATCGTGACCGGCGTCGAGCGCCCGCTGCCGTTCGGCGTCGTCCTTCGGCCAGAGCCTGCCCTGGATGGCGCCGCCCATGCACTTCAGCGCCGCCGCGGCGATGATTCCCTCGGGCGTGCCGCCGATGCCGACCAGCAGGTCGATGCCGGTGTTCGGCCGGGCCGCCGAGATCGCGCCGGCCACGTCGCCGTCGGAAATGAAGTGGATACGAGCGCCCGCTTTCCGAACATCCGTCACGATCGACTCGTGCCGGGGCCGGTCGAGGATGCACACGGTCACGTCGGACACTTCGCTGTGCTTCGCCTTGGCCACCCGGCGGATGTTCTCCGCGATCGGCACGGTGATGTCGATGACGTCCGCCGCCTCCGGGCCCACGGCGAGTTTCTCCATGTAGAACACGGCGGACGGGTCGAACATCGCGCCCCGCTCGGCCACCGCGAGCACCGCCAGCGCGTTCGGCATCCCCTTCGCCATCAGCGTGGTGCCGTCGATCGGGTCCACGGCGACGTCGCAGTCCGGACCGTCGCCGTTGCCGACCTCCTCGCCGTTGAACAGCATGGGCGCCTCGTCCTTCTCGCCCTCGCCGATCACCACGACGCCGCGCATCGAGACCGTGCCGATCAGCTTGCGCATGGCGTCGACCGCCGCGCCGTCGCCGCCGTTCTTGTCGCCGCGCCCCACCCAGCGTCCCGCGGCCATCGCCGCAGCCTCCGTCACCCGGACGAGTTCGAGCGCGAGGTTCCGGTCGGGTGGTTCGCGACGACGCTCGGACGGGCTGCTGCTGGACACCATGGCGCTCCTCCTGCGATTACCGGCCGGTAGACCAATCCTCGCACGGTGTCACGCCTCGGCCACGTCCTCCTCGGTCACGGCGAGCGCTTGATCGATCCGTTCACGGGCGCCCGCGAGACGCTTTTCACAGGTCTTGGCGAGTGCCTCGCCGCGTTCCCACAACGCCAGCGACTCCTCCAGCGACAGGCCGCCCGCCTCCAGCCTGCGGACCACCTCCACCAGTTCGTCCCTGGCCTCCTCGTAGCCCGGCTCGCTCACCCTGACAACTTCCCCAATCGGTTCTGGACGTGCACCACGACGGTCGCCACCGCCTGGTCGTAGCCGACGAACGCCTCCGCGAACTCGGCGCCGTCACCTTCCCGCACCGCGTCGTCGATGCGGTGCTCGGCCTCCGCGACCCGCCTGCGGTGCACCGAGCCGTGCGACTGCCACCACCGCGTCCCGGCGTAGCCGGAGGTCGCCTCGGACAGGTCGTGCAGGCAGCGGCCCAGCACCTGGCCGCCGTTCGCGCAGCCGGCCACCAGGGACAGCCAGCAGTCGGCGGCGGCCCGGTCGGCGGCCTCGGCCCGGTTCCGCAGGCGCGCGGCTGCCCCGTCCGTGTCGTCGGTGTCGTACGCGTTGCCGGCGGCGGCCATCGTCAAAGGCAGGAATGTGGGTTCACGTGCCGGGTTGGGCACCACCGCCTCCTTCCTCGACGACCGCGCGCACCGCGCCGTCCGCGAACCGCACCCGGAGGCGGGCGCCCGCCGGGGCCGCCGCGACCGACCTGACCACGCCGTCCACTCCGTCCGGGGTGACCAGTTGGACCACGGCGTAACCACGGGCCAGCGTGGCGGCCGGTCCGAGGGTCGTCAAGCGGGCTCGCGTGGCGGTCAGGCCGGCCGTCTCTGAATCGAGCCGGTTCCGCATCGCCCGGCGGGCCCGCTCGCGCAGCTGGTCGACGTCCTGGGCGCGTCGGTCCAGCGGGCCGTGCGGGTCGGAAAGCGCAGGTCGTGTGCGCAGCGCGGCGAGCAGCTTGCGTTCCCGGTCCACCCAGCCGTGCAACGCGCGCCGGCTGCGGTCGCGGAGCTGGCGGACCCGTTCCGACTCCTCGGCGACGTCCGGAACCACCCGCTTGCCCGCGTCGGTCGGGGTCGAGCAGCGCAGGTCGGCGACGTGGTCCACCAGCGGGCTGTCCGGCTCGTGGCCGATCGCGGACAGCACGGGCGTGCGGGCCTGGGACACCGCGCGGCACAGCGCCTCGTCCGAGAACGGCAGCAGGTCCTCCACGCTGCCGCCGCCCCGGGCCAGGACGATCACGTCCACCTCGGGGTCGCGGTCCAGGGTCGACAGTGCGGTGAGGATCTGCGGCACGGCCAAAGCCCCTTGCACCGCAACGTTCACCACCCGGAACCGGGCACCCGGCCAGCGGGCGCGGGCGTTGGTCAGCACGTCCCGCTCGGCGGCCGACGCGCGGCCCGTGATCAGCCCGATCTTGTTGGGCAGGAACGGTGGTCTGCGCTTGCGGCGCGGGTCGAACAGGCCCTCGGCGGCCAGCAGCTTCTTCAGGCGCTCGATGCGGGCCAGCAGTTCGCCGATGCCGACGGCGCGGATCTCGTCCACGCGCAGGCTCAGCGTGCCCCGGTTGGGGAAGTAGTTGGGCTTGCCGTGCACGACGACCCGGCTGCCCTCGGTCAGCTGGAGCTCGCGGACCATGTTCACCGGGGCGGTCAGCGTCATCGACATGTCCACCGACGGGTCGCGCAGGGTGAGGAACGCGGTGGCCGTGCCGGGGCGCGCGCTGAGCTGCGTCAGCTGGCCCTCGACCCACACGTCGCCGAGCCGGTTGATCCAGTCGAAGATCTTGCGCGCGACCGTGCGGACCGGCCAGGGGTTCTCGGGGCTCGACTTCTCCGGGCCGGTTTTCTCCGGGCGGGTCTTTTCCGGGCGGGACGTTTCGTCAGTCACTTGGTGTCCGGGCTCACTTCTGCGCGCGGAGGTTCGCGATCCGGCGGGACAGCATGCCGGTGAACTCCGGCCGTGCCGCGTGCGACCGTTCGTGCTCCAGCAGCTGTTCCAGGTCTTCCTCGGACAGGGTGCGCAGGCGGGCGCGGAGCTGCGGGAGCGTCAGCTCGTCGTAGCTCGGCAGGACGTCCGGGGGCTCGGCGGCCAGCGCGTGTTCCTCGGCCTCCCAAGGGTCCTCGGTTTCGGTTTCGGTGGTTTCGTCCTCGTCCTCGTCCTCGTCGAAGGTCGCCCATTCGGGCTCTTCCTCGACGGGACGCATCCCGGAGAGCACGTCGTCGCCCTTGATTGCGAGTTCCGTCACCCGCTGCTGGACGCGCATCGACAGTTGCAGCGCCTCGCTGACCACGGTCACCGGCAGCCCCGCCAGCTGTTGGGGCAGCTTCCGGGCCTGCTCGACGGCGGTGACCGCCAGTCCGGCGGCGAGGCGGACCGGCAGCGGCAGTGGCTTCATGGTGTCCAGCCTGCCGCAGTCGGGCGGCCGATGCCTACCTTCGGCACGCCCGTACCCTGGTGACATGGACAAGCGAGTGCTCCTGGCCAAGCCGCGCGGCTACTGCGCCGGGGTGGACCGTGCGGTCGTCACCGTCGAGAAGGCGCTGGAACAGTACGGCGCGCCGGTGTACGTGCGTAAGGAGATCGTCCACAACAAGCACGTCGTGGAGACGCTGTCCAAGCGCGGTGCGATCTTCGTCGACGAGACCGACGAGGTGCCCGAGGGCGCGCTCGTGGTGTTCTCGGCGCACGGCGTGTCGCCCGCGGTGCACGAGGAGGCGTCGGCGCGGCAACTGCGCACGATCGACGCGACCTGTCCACTCGTGACGAAGGTCCACAACGAGGCCAAGCGGTTCGCCCGTGAGGATTACGACATCCTGCTGATCGGCCACGAAGGACACGAAGAGGTCGAAGGCACGGCGGGCGAGGCTCCGGAGCACATCCAGCTGGTGGACACGGCGGAGGACGTGGACAAGGTCGTCGTGCGCGATCCGTCCAAGGTGGTCTGGCTGTCGCAGACGACGCTGTCCGTGGACGAGACCATGGTGCGGGTGCGGCAGTTGCAGGAGCGGTTCCCGGATCTTCAGGAGCCGCCGTCGGACGACATCTGCTACGCGACGTCGAACCGGCAGACGGCGGTGAAGACCATGGCGCCCGAGTGCGATCTGGTGCTCGTGGTGGGGTCGAAGAACTCGTCCAACTCGGTGCGGCTGGTCGAGGTGGCGCTTCAGGCG
>CBHFOL010000071.1:0-26984 GCA_965995405.1 uncultured Saccharothrix sp. | reverse complement strand
CTCGCGGACCTCGCGCCGCTGGGGCGCCGCGCGATGCGCCACGCGCACGCGCTTCCAGCCGACCGCAGGCACGTCGCGCTCGACGAGCTCGAGGTCGGGCGGCGCGCGGTCGGGCAGGAGACACAGCCGACCCGGCTCGGTCGCCCCCTGTCCGCACAGGAGTGGGCGGACATCGACGTGCTGTACCACGACGAGTACCGGGGGCTGCTGGACACGTGCCGACTGGCCTCGGGTGTTCCGGATGGCCTGCACGGGTGGGGCGGCACCCAGTCGCTGCTGTCCATGTGGTTCCACGAGGAACTGGTCCCACTGGTCGCCGGCTACGGTCTGTCGGACCTGTTCACCCGGGTGGACGGCCTGCGCCTGGAAACCGGCGGCGGCTCGAAGGCCGACCACCTCACCCGCCACCTGTTCCGGCAGAACCTGGACCCGGCGGACGTCGTCCTGATCGGTGACGTCGTGGACGACGCCGAGGCCGCCCGACACGTCGGCGCACAGGCCATCCTCGTCACGACCGGAGTCGGCGACCGCGCGAAGCTGGCGGCGACCGGTGTCCCGGTGGTCGACTCGATCCCGGAAGCCCTCGCCCGCCTGGCCTGACGACCGTCGCCCCACACGGGCAACTATCAGGAAGGCTTCCTGATAGTTGTCGGGGGTTCGATCTTTCAGGAAGCCTTCCTGAAAGATCTTGGAGCTTGAATCTTTCAGGAAGGCTTCCTGATGGTTTCTGGTCGGGGCGTGGAGCGGTCGGGGCGTGGAGCGGGTCAGAGGGACGCGGCTGCTTTGGCCAGGTCCTCGATTCGGGCGAAGTCGCCGGTTGCCAGGGCGTCCTTCGGCGTCAGCCAGGAACCGCCGACGCAGCCCACGTTCGGTAGCGCGAGGTAGCGCGGGGCGCTGTCCACCGTGATTCCGCCGGTCGGGCAGAAGCGCAGGCCGGGGAGTGGGCCGCCGACCGACTTCAGGTACTCCGCGCCGCCCGCCGCCTCGGCGGGGAAGAACTTCAGGGCGGTCAGGCCGCGTTCGGCCAGGCGCATCGCCTCCGACACGGTCGCCGCGCCCGGCAGGAACGGCAGGCCGGTGTCCTCCACCGCGTCCAGCACCCGGTCCGTCGAACCCGGCGTGACCAGGAACGCAGCCCCGGCCTTGGCCGCCTGCTCGGCGTGTTCGGGCGCGGTCACGGTGCCCGCGCCCAGCACGATGTCCGGCACCTCGGCGGCGATGCGCTCGATGGCCGCCAGGGCGGCCGGCGTGCGCAGGGTCAGCTCGATCACGCGGATGCCCCCGCGCAGCAGCGCCTGTGCCAGCGGCACGGCCTGTGCGGCGTCGTCGAGCACGACGACCGGGATGACGGGGGACAGGTCCAGCAGATCCGCGCTGGTGGTCACCGGATTACCTCCTGGTTCACGCGACCCGCGAAGTGCGATGCCGCGATGGGGCCGAACACGCTCGCACCCCGGTCGGCAGGCCCGACCGAGCGGCGCAGCGCGGCGAACAACTCACGTCCCGTGCCGGTCCACGCCTGCGCGTCCGGCGGGAAGTCCACCAGGTCGCGGGCCTCGAACTCGGCCGGGTCCACCAGCGCCTCCAGCGTGCCGGTCCCGGCGTCCACGCGCAGCACGTCGCCATCGCGCACCCGCGCCAGCGGACCGCCCACCGCCGCCTCCGGTGTCAGCTGGATCGCGGCCGGGATCTTGCCCGACGCGCCGGACATCCGGCCGTCGGTGACCAGGGCGACCCGGAAACCCCGGTCCATCAGCACGCCCAGCGCGGGCGTCAGCTTGTGCAGCTCGGGCATCCCATTGGCCTGCGGCCCCTGCTGCCGCACCACGACCACCACGTCCCGCTCCAGCTCACCCGCCTGGAACGCGGCGCTGAACGCCTCCTGAGTCGTGAACACCCGTGCGGGCGCCTCCACGACCCGGTGCTCCGGCTTCACCGCCGACACCTTGATCACCGCGCGGCCCAGGTTGCCGGACAGCATGCGCAGCCCGCCGTCCACCGCGAACGGGTCGGACACCGGGCGCAGCACGTCGAGGTCCAGCGAACGGCCGGCACCGTCCCGCCAGGTCAGCACGCCCTCGATCAGCGCGGGCTCGTGCCGGTACCGATCGAGGCCGGGGCCGGCGACGGTCCGCACGTCGGCGTGCAGCAGGCCCGCGTCGAGCAGCGTCGAGACCAGGAACTGCACGCCGCCGGCGGCCTGGAAGTGGTTGATGTCGGCGCTGCCGTTCGGGTAGACGCGGGCCAGCAGCGGCACGACCGTCGACAGGTCGGCCAGGTCGTCCCAGCTCAGCTCGATGCCGGCCGCCGACGCGATCGCCACCAGGTGCATGGTGTGGTTGGTCGAGCCGCCCGTCGCGAGCAGCGCGATCACCCCGTTGACCACGGCCTTCTCGTCCACGATGCGCCCGATCGGGGTGTAGTCGTCGCCCCGGCTGATCTCCACGGCCCGCCGCGCCGCCTCCTCGGTCAGCGCGCGCCGCAGCTTCGTGCCCGGCGGGACGAAGCTCGCGCCCGGCAGGTGCAGGCCCATCACCTCCACCACGAGCTGGTTGGAGTTGGCCGTGCCGTAGAACGTGCAGGTCCCGGGGCTGTGGTAGGACGTGGCCTCGGCTTCCAGCAGGTTCTCCCGGGACGCCTTGCCCTCGGCGAACAGCTGCCGCACCCGCGCCTTCTCCGAGTTCGGCAGGCCCGAGTGCATCGGACCGGCCGGCACCAGGATCGCGGGCAGGTGCCCGAACGACAGCGCGCCGATCAGCAGGCCCGGCACGATCTTGTCGCACACGCCGAGCAGCAGGGTCGCGTCGAACATGTCGTGCGACAGCGCGATACCGGTCGCCATGGCGATCACGTCCCGGCTGAACAGGGACAACTCCATCCCCGCCCGGCCCTGGGTGATGCCGTCGCACATCGCGGGCACGCCGCCCGCGAACTGGGCCACGCCTCCCACCGCGCGGGCCGCGTCCTTGATCCACGCGGGGTACTCGTCCATCGGCTGGTGCGCGGACAACATGTCGTTGTACGCGGACACGATCGCCACGTTCGGGCGACGGAGCGCGCGCAGCGCCTCCTTGTCACCGCCCGTGACGCCCGCGAAGCCGTGCGCGAAGTTGCTGCACGCCAGGTCGCGGCGGACCGGTCCCTCGGCGTGGGATTCGGTGAGTCGTCGCAGGTAGGCTGACCGGCCGGGGGCGCTGCGGGCGGCGATACGAGCCGTCACTTCGGCGACGACGGGATGCACGCTCATGGTTCGCTGTCTCCGGTGATGATCACGGGCCGTGGTGGGCCCGGTGGGACGACAGCGCTGGCGTCGCACGTACGGACGTGACAGCACCCACACTATGTCACGACACATGATCGTCACAAAAACGATTCAGTGACTGAGACACGACGCGGTGCCTTGTGGTGCTTGTCACAGCGCCTCCGAACGGGCAGAGTCGGCACCCGGACCCCCAAGGGAGGTGCTGCCATGACGTCCTCGGAGATCGTGGAGCTGCGTCGAACGCTCGGCCAGCTTCGCCATTGCGTCGGCTCCCTGCGCTCGCGGTACGGCGATGTCGCCGCGGTGCAGCGGCTGGCCAACGACGTCGAGCGGATGGACATCGACGCCACCGAGCTCATCGACCTGGACAGCACACCCCGGCCGCGGGAGGCGCCCAGGGTGGAGCGCGAGGTGGTGGTCGTCCCGGACACCCCCTACGACCCGAAGCTCTGGCACGACGCCGACGACGAAGGTCTCGGCGGCTACCGCCACACCTGAACGACCGCAGGCCGGCCCCCGCGTGACCACGCGGGGGCCGGTTTCGGTTTTCCCGACCATCCCCGTTCCCGAGCCCCTGTCCCCCCGAGTCCCCGCCGCCGAGCCCCCGTCCCCTGAGCCCCTGTCCCCGAATTCCCTGTCCCCGAACCGATTTCCCGATCGTCCCCACCACAACGAAGTGAACCGAGGTGAGGTATGAGGGCGCAGATCGCCCAGCGCACGTTGCGCACGGACCGGTGGTGGCTGCCTCCGCTGGTCACGTTCGCGGGTCTGCTGCTGATCTCGATCTACGCGGCGGTGCGCACTTTCATGGGCGACTACTACTGGGTCGACGAGTACCGGTACCTGACGCCCATGTACTCACCCTGCCTGAGCGAGGAATGCCTCCCGGCTGCGGCGCACTTCGGCCGTCCGCTGCCGGAACTGCCGGGGTTCCTGACCCCGCCGGTGATCATCATCCCGTTCCTGCTCGGCTTCCGGGTGACCTGCTACTACTACCGCAAGGCGTACTACCGGGCGGCCTGGATGTCCCCGCCCGCGTGCGCGGTCGCCGAGCCGCACGCCAAGTACACCGGTGAGACCCGCTTCCCGCTGATCGCGCAGAACCTGCACCGCTACTTCTTCTACGCGGCCTCGCTCCTGTTGCTGATCAACGTCTTCGACGCGTTCTACGCGCTGAGCACCGGGCTCGGCCTGGGCAACCTGGTCCTGCTGGTGAACGTGGGCCTGCTCGGCGCGTACACGCTGTCCTGCCACTCGTGCCGGCACATCGCGGGCGGGCGGCTCAAGCACTTCTCCAAGCATCCCGTGCGGTACCGGATGTGGACGTTCATCTCCAAGCTCAACGCCCGCCACATGCAGCTGGCGTGGGCTTCGCTGATCTTCGTCTGCGTCACCGATCTCTACGTCGCGCTGGTCGCCTCCGGGACGATCTCCGACCTTCGAATCATCAACTGAGGAGCTGGTTTTGCCCGAGGTGGAACGGCATTCGTTCGACGTGCTGGTCATCGGCGCGGGTGGCGCCGGCCTGCGCGCGGCGATCGAGGCCAGGGAACACGGGATGCGCACGGCGGTGCTGTGCAAGTCGTTGTTCGGCAAGGCGCACACGGTGATGGCCGAGGGTGGTATCGCGGCGGCCATGGGCAACGTCAACTCCAACGACAACTGGCAGGTGCACTTCCGCGACACCATGCGCGGCGGGAAGTTCCTGAACAACTGGCGGATGGCCGAGCTGCACGCGCGCGAGGCGCCGGACCGGGTTTGGGAGCTGGAGACCTATGGCGCGCTGTTCGACCGGACCAAGGACGGGCGGATCAGCCAGCGCAACTTCGGCGGCCACGAGTACCCGCGCCTGGCCCACGTCGGCGACCGGACCGGGCTGGAGCTGATCCGGTCGTTGCAGCAGAAAGTCGTTTCGCTGCAACAGGAGGACTACGCGGCGACCGGCGACTACGAGTCGCGGCTGAAGGTGTTCGCGGAGTTCACCGTCACGGATCTGGTGCAGGACGGCGGGAAGATCGCCGGCGCGGTCGGGTATTGGCGTGAGTCCGGGCGGTTCGTGCTGTTCGAGGCGCCCGCCGTGGTGCTCGCGACGGGCGGTATCGGCAAGTCGTTCAAGGTGACGTCGAACGCGTGGGAGTACACGGGTGACGGGCACGCGCTGGCGCTGCGGGCGGGCGCGTCGCGGATCAACATGGAGTTCATCCAGTTCCACCCCACCGGCATGGTGTGGCCGCCGTCGGTGAAGGGGATCCTGGTCACCGAGTCGGTCCGCGGTGACGGCGGGGTGCTGCGCAACTCCGACGGCAAGCGGTTCATGTTCGACTACATCCCCGAGGTGTTCAAGGACAAGTACGCCGACAACGAGGCCGAGGCGGACCGCTGGTACGCCGATCCGGACCACAACCGCAGGCCGCCCGAGCTGTTGCCGCGGGACGAGGTGGCGCGGGCGATCAACTCGGAGGTCAAGGCGGGTCGGGGTTCCGAGCACGGCGGCGTGTTCCTGGACGTGTCGACCCGGCTGCCCGCCGAGGAGATCACCCGCCGGCTGCCGTCGATGCACCACCAGTTCAAGGAACTCGCCGACGTCGACATCACCGCGCAGCCAATGGAAGTGGGGCCGACCTGTCACTACGTGATGGGCGGCGTGCAGGTCGACCCGGACACCGGCGCGTCGTCCGTGCCCGGTCTGTTCGCGGCGGGCGAGGTGTCCGGCGGTATGCACGGCTCGAACCGGTTGGGCGGCAACTCGTTGTCCGACCTGCTGGTGTTCGGTCGGCGCGCGGGCGAGGGCGCGGCGGCCTACGTGTCCGGTCTGGCCGCGCGTCCGGTGTGCTCGGACGAGGCGATCGCGGAGGCGGAACGCGTTGCCCTGGAACCGTTCTCCGGTGCCGGCGGTGAGAATCCCTATACGCTGCACATGGAATTGCAGCAGGTGATGAACGACCTGGTCGGCATCATCCGCCGGGCGGAGGAGATGGAACAGGCGTTGAAGCGCCTGGACGACCTCAAGCAGCGCGCGCTTTCCCTTACTGTGGAAGGACATCGCCAGTTCAACCCCGGCTGGCACCTGGCGCTGGACCTGCGGAACATGCTGCTGGTCAGCGAATGCGTGGCACGGGCGGCGCTGCTGCGCACCGAGTCGCGCGGCGGCCACACCCGGGACGACGTCCCGGCGATGGAGGCCGACTGGCGGCGGAAGCTGTTGGTGTGCAAGGCGTCCGAGTCGGAGGTTTCGGTCGACGGGGAGCCGCAGATCCCGATCCGCGCCGACCTGCTGGCGCTGTTCGAGGCCGCCGAGTTGCAGAAGTACCTGACCGCCGAAGAGCTGGAGGGCTGACATGGGATACCAGGGGCACTTCAGGGTGTGGCGCGGTGATGCGGACGGGGGAGGCTTGCAGGACTTCACCGTGGAGGTGAACGAGGGCGAGGTCGTCCTCGACGTGATCCACCGGTTGCAGGCGACCCAGGCGGCGGACCTGGCGGTGCGGTGGAACTGCAAGGCGGGCAAGTGCGGTTCGTGCTCGGCGGAGATCAACGGCCGGCCGAGGCTGCTGTGCATGACCCGGATGTCGGTGTTCGCCGAGGACGAGGTCGTGACGGTTACGCCGATGCGCACGTTCCCGGTGATCCGGGACCTGGTGACGGACGTGTCGTACAACTACGTGAAGGCGCGGGAGGTTCCGGCGTTCAGCCCGCCGAAGGATCTCGCGCCCGGCGACTACCGGATGTCGCAGGTGGATGTCGAGCGCTCGCAGGAGTTCCGCAAGTGCATCGAGTGCTTCCTGTGCCAGAACACGTGTCACGTGATCCGCGACCACGAGGAGAACAAGGAGTCGTTCTCCGGTCCCCGGTTCCTGATGCGGGTGGCGGAGTTGGAGATGCACCCGCTGGACGAGGCGGACCGGGTGCCGGCGGCGCAGGCTGAGCACGGGCTCGGGCTGTGCAACATCACCAAGTGCTGTACCGAGGTGTGTCCGGAGCACATCAAGATCACCGACAATGCCCTGATCCCGATGAAGGAACGGGTGGCGGACCGTCGGTACGACCCGATCGTCTGGTTGGGCGACAAGCTGTTCCGGAGGTCGTGAAGCGCGCGCAATGGGAACGGGCCGGGCGGGGCATTGTGCTCCACCCGGCCCGTTGCGTTCAGCTGCCCTCGGTCCAGTAGCGCTGCAACCTGGCGAGCGCCTCGTCCTTGCTCAGGCCCGCGACCTCGGACTCTTCGAGGCCGACTCGTGAGATGAGCAGGTACACGAGATCGGCGGGCAGGGCTTCCGGCGGCGGGGCGGGCGTCCCCCGATCAGGCTTGATGCCGTCCTGCACGCACGACCAGAACTCCGGTTCCCCGACTTTGAGTTGATCGCGGAGGATGTGCTGCCACATGCTCTGGCCGTAGCCGCTGCGATCCACCGGATGCGAGATGCGGGTCCGCAGAATCCCGCCGTCGGCGAGATCGAGTTCGTAGACGACGTGATGCGTGCCCGTTCGTCCGCGTGCGTCCCGCACCCGACGCCATTCCTCGACCTGGCAGAAGTTCTCGTGGTCCTTCCGCGTCGGCTGTGGCCAGGACGTCACCGCGCGGTACCGACCAGCCAGTCACGCAGCTGCTCGTCGTCGCTGAAGCTGATCAGCTGCACCAGTCCCCAGTTGTCGCGGTGGTTCGGAGCGTCCAGGAGGCGTTCCTGCCAGTCTTCGGCGTACTCCCGCAGGGCGTCGACCATCTCGGTGATCGCCTCGTCGAACGACGCGCCGTCGGCGGCGACGGGCAGCCCGGGGATGAACACCGACCAGCCACCGGCCTCCGGGACGACCTGGGCGCGCGACGGGACGATCGACGCGAGAAAGTGCCGCAAGCGCTTGACGTCCACGACAGCCGTCGTCGCCGAGTCACGTCGGACCGTGGCGACCCGACCCTTCTCCGCAGCGTCCAGCAGGTCTTTCAGATGTGCGCGAGCCTCGGTGTAGCTGTCGTAGTGAACAGCGGACATGCCGGCCTCCCCGATCGGTCCTCCACCAGTGTCCGCCGCCGCCCTAAGTACGTCAAGTACGTGACGTACTTAGGGGGTGGTGTGACTCAGTCCCAGGCCCGGCCGAGGTCGGTGAGCTCGTCGGCGTGTTCGATGCGGTCGGCCCAGTCCTCCGGCCACGCGTCGAATCCGTGGGCCGCGCCCGCGAAGGCACCGGCCAGGCAGGCGATGGAGTCCGAGTCGCCGGACGTCGTGGCGGCGCGGGACAGGGCCGACACCGGGTCGTCCGGGAACAGCAGCACGCAGTGCAGGGCCGTCGACAGCGCCTCCTCGGCGATCCAGCCTTCGCCGGTCGTCAGGCACGGGTCGGCGGCACGGTCCGGGGTGGTCAGGGTGGCGTCGAGTCGGTCGAGTACGTGCAGGCACTCGTCCCAGCCGCGTGCGATGAACTCGGTGGGGGAGGAGACGCCGGGGCGTGCCCACAGGTCACCGAGCCACTCCTCGTGATAGGTGGTGTGCGCTGGGCGTGGCAGCGTTCACGTAGCAACGCGGGCAGGTCGGCGAGGCGTGTTCCGTTGCGCAGCAGGAGACCGCGAACGCGGTCAGCTCGGACGCCGCGAGCGCCGTCGGGTGGCCGTGGGTCAGCGCCGACTGGAACTGGGCGATCGCGGCACGGCGGGTGTCGTCCAGGCCGGGCAGCAGGCCGACCGGGGCGACTCGCATGTTCGCGCCGCAGCCCTTCGAGGACGCGCCGGTCGCGTTGCGCCACGCCATACCCGTTGCGAGGTGTTCGCAGGCTTGCAGGCAGGTCATGCCGGGAGCGCGGTTGTTGTCCGGGCTTTCCCACCACCGCACGAAGTGCTTGCGCAGCGCGGACTCCAGGGGTACGGGCTCCGGTGCGGCTTCGGTCAGGGCCCGTGCGACGGCCAGCGTCATCTGGGTGTCGTCGGTTACCAGGGCCGGGTCGCCGGTCAGGTCACGCGGGCCGGTCGGCCCGTAGCGGCGCTCGATCTCGTATACCTGGAGGAATTCCGTCGGTGCGCCGAGCGCGTCGCCGTAGGCAAGGCCGAACAGGGTTCCGGTGGCGTGGCGCATCTGCCAATCCTCGGGCAGGTGGACGGGGCAGTCGAGCGTACCGATCCGGTCGAACTGTACTGGCGGAGTGCGCTTGTTCCGGGCGTGCGCTGTTCCTCGGGTCAGCCGTTCGTGGCGAACGGGTCCAGGAGGCGAACTCCTGTCGAGGCGACGTCAGCGGTGTTGCGGGTGACGAGGGTCCACCCTCGCGCGAGCGCTGTGGCGGCGAGCAATCCGTCGACGACAGGCACGGGATCGGGAACGTTGAGACGCCCCCAGGCTTCGGCCACCTCCGTGGTCACGGGGACGATCCGATCCTCGTAGACGGCAACCAACTGCTTGAGCCAGTGCTCGAAGACTTCGGCCTGCGCCGGATCACGCCGGGCCAACCGTTCGACCCCCTGCCTGATCTCACCCACCACAAGGACGCTGAGGAACAACTCGCTTGCCGGTACTGATGTGAACCAGCCGAGAACACCCGGATGCGGCTCGCGCTTGCGGATCTCGGACACCACGTTGGTGTCGAGCAGAAAGCTCACGCACCCTCACCCAGGTCGACAACACGCGCGGGCTCGGCCGGTCGGTCGATCTCCAGCACATCGAAGTCGGGCCCCGACTGGAGAAACTCCTTGAAGTCCGGCGCGCCTCCCCGCAGGCGGCGGTACTCGGCGATGTCGATCACGACGGCGACTTCCTCGCCGTGCCTGGTCACGAACTGCGGGCCGTCAACCTCGACCGACCTGATCAACTCGCTGAAGCGCTGCTTGGCTTCCTGCAACTGCCAGTGCCCACTCATCCGGCCTCCCCACCTCTACATCTAGACAGACTAGACCGAATCGCGGCGGATGTCAGCTCGTTGCATCGAACGCAACAGTCGGCATGGTCAGACCGAGCGGGCGGGAGTCGACTTCGTGTCGACTCCCGCCCTGAACAGCTGAAACACCTTTCAAGCGGTCGAACCGTCAGCTGCAACCCGACGTCGAGCCGCAGCCTTCGCACAGGTAGCACGAGCCGGCCGGGCGCATCTTGGTGCCGCAGGTCATGCACAGCGGCGCGTCGGCGGTGGTGCCCAGGTGGAGTTCCAGAAGTTCGGTGGAACTGCCCACCTTGATGTCCTGCGGCTTCTTCTTCTCCTCGACCTCGGCGGCCTTGGCGGACGACTTGGTGGACGTGGCGTCCACCGACGTCCGCAGGCCCTCCAGGTCGACGTCGCCGTTGCCGTAGTCCTGCGCCACCTGCGCCGTGCGCTCGTCGGCGGTGAAGATGCCCAGCTGCGAGCGCTTCTCGAACGGCAGGTAGTCCAGCGCCAGCCGGCGGAACAGGTAGTCCAGGACGCTGGTCGCGATGCGCACGTCCGGGTCGTCGGTCATGCCCGCCGGCTCGAAGCGCAGGGTCTGGAACTTCGAGACGTAGAACTCCAGCGGGATGCCGTACTGGAGGCCCACCGAGATGGACATGGAGAACGCGTCCATCACGCCGGCCAGCGTGGAGCCCTGCTTGCCGAGCTTCACGAAGATCTCGCCCAGGCCGTCGTCCGGGTACGAGCCGGCGTGCAGGTAGCCCTCCGCGCCGCCCACGGTGAACGACACCGTCTGCGACGGGCGCTTCTTCGGCAGGCGCTTGCGGACCGGGCGGTACTCCACGACCGTCTCGGTCTTCGCCGACGAGTCCGAAGAGGACTTCGCGGACTTGCCCGCCGACAGCGGCTGGCCGACCTTGCAGTTGTCGCGGTAGATCGCGAGCGCCTTCAGACCCAGCTTCCAGCCCTGGTAGTAGATCTCCTCGACGTCCTCGACGGTCGCCGTCTCCGGCATGTTCACCGTCTTGGAGATCGCGCCCGAGATGAACGGCTGCACCGCCGCCATCATCCGGACGTGGCCCATCGGCGCGATGGAACGGTCGCCCATGGCGCAGTCGAAGACCTCGTAGTGCTCCTGGCGGAGACCCGGCGCGTCGACCACGTGGCCGTGCTCGCCGATGAACTCGACGATCGCCTCGACCTGCTCGTCCTGGTAGCCCAACGACTTCAGCGCGCGCGGGACCGTCTGGTTGACGATCTGCATCGAGCCGCCGCCGACCAGCTTCTTGAACTTCACCAGCGCCAGGTCCGGCTCGATGCCGGTCGTGTCGCAGTCCATCATCAGGCCGATGGTGCCGGTGGGGGCCAGCACGGACGCCTGCGCGTTGCGCCAGCCGTGCTTCGCGCCGACCTGGATGCCCTCCTGCCACGCCCGGGTCGCGACCTTCTGCACCGCCGCGTCGTTCGCGTGGTAGGTGCGGATCAGGTCGTTCGCGGCGGCGTGCTTGCGGATGATCCGCTGGTGCGCCTCGGCGTTGCGGGCGTAGCCCTCGTACGGGCCGACGACGCCGGCCAGCTCGGCGGAACGCTTGTACGCCACCGCCTGCATCAGGGACGTGATGGACGCGGCCAGCGCCCGGCCGCCCTCGGAGTCGTACGCGTGGCCGGTCGCCATCAGCAGCGCGCCCAGGTTGGCGTAGCCGATGCCGAGCTGGCGGAACTTGCGGGTGGTCTCCGCGATCGGCTCGGTCGGGAAGTCCGCGAAGCTGATCGAGATCTCCATCGCGGTGATGACCAGCTCGACCGACTTGGCGAACAGCTCCGCGTCGAACCGGCCGTCGTCCTGGAGGAACTTCATCAGGTTCAGCGACGCCAGGTTGCAGCTGGAGTTGTCCAGGTGCATGTACTCCGAGCACGGGTTCGAGGCGGTGATCCGGCCCGACTCCGGCGTGGTGTGCCAGTCGTTGATGGTGCCGTCGTACTGGATGCCCGGGTCGGCGCACTCCCAGGCGGCCTTGGCGAGCTTGCGGAACAGGTCCTTGGCGTCGACGTGCTCGATCACCTCGCCGGTCTGGCGGGCGCGCAGACCGAACCGGCCGCCGTTCTCGAACGCGTGCATGAACTCGTCCGACACCCGGATCGAGTTGTTCGCGTTCTGGTACTGCACGGACACGATGTCCCGGCCGCCCAGGTCCATGTCGAACCCGGCGTCGCGCAGCGCGCGGACCTTGTCCTCTTCACGCGCCTTGGTCTGGATGAACTCCTCGACGTCGGGGTGGTCCACGTCGAGCACGACCATCTTCGCGGCCCGGCGCGTCGCGCCACCGGACTTGATGGTGCCCGCCGACGCGTCCGCGCCGCGCATGAACGAGACGGGGCCGGAGGCCGTGCCGCCCGAGGAGAGCAGTTCCTTGGAGGACCGGATCCGCGACAGGTTCAGACCCGCGCCGGAGCCGCCCTTGAAGATCAGGCCCTCCTCGCGGTACCAGTTGAGGATCGACTCCATGGTGTCGTCCACGGCGAGGATGAAGCACGCGGACACCTGCTGCGGGGAGCTGGTGCCGACGTTGAACCACACCGGGGAGTTGAAGCTGAACACCTGGTGCAGCAGCATCCAGGTCAGCTCGTGCTCGAAGACCTTCGAGTCGGCCTCGGTCGCGAAGTAGCCGTGCTTGACGCCCGCTTCGGTGTAGGTCTTCACGACGCGGTCGATCAGCTGGCGCAGGCTGTGCTCACGCTGCGGGGTGCCCACCGCGCCCCGGAAGTACTTGCTGGTCACGATGTTCGTCGCGTTGACCGACCAGAAGTCGGGGAACTCGACCCCGCGCTGCTCGAAGTTGATCGAGCCGTCGCGCCAGTTCGTCATGACGACGTCGCGGCGCTCCCACGTCACCTCGTCGTACGGGTGGACGCCCTCGGTGGTGTACACCCGGCCCACCGAGAGGCGCTGCTGCTCCCCCGACCCGTTGCGGTTGGCCGTCTTCTTGCTGGAGCCACCAACGGTCTCCGTCATTCCCCGTTCCTCTTTCCGCGCGTTGTCGAAATTCCGTTGAGCGACCAACGTCCGGGCTCCCGTCCGAGGCGGTCGCAGCGAAGTGCGTGGGTGTTCGTGTACCGGACCGCGGGTTTCGTGCGGTCCGGTCTTTCAGTCGCTTCGTACGTTTCTCAGGTCGGCGATCTCCTTCTCGAAATCCTCCACGGAGGAGAAGGAGCGGTAGACGCTGGCGAAACGCAGGTAGGCGACCTCGTCCAATTCCCTGAGCGGCCCCAGGATCGCCAGGCCGACTTCATGGCTGGGTATCTCGGCACAGCCGGTCGAGCGGATCGACTCCTCGACGCGCTGGGCCAGCAGGTGGAACGCGTCCTCGTCGACGGGCCTCCCCTGGCACGCGCGGCGGACGCCGTTGACTACCTTGTCCCTGCTGAACGGTTCGGTCACGCCGGAGCGCTTCACGACGGCAAGGACGGCTTCCTCGACGGTGGTGAACCGGCGCCCGCAGCTGGAGCAGGACCTCCGACGGCGGATCACCTGGCCTTCGTCCACCTCGCGCGAGTCGACCACGCGGGAGTCCGAGTTGCGGCAGAACGGACAGCGCACTGCTGGTCACCCCTCCCCGGCGCAGCACTCGTCGCGTTAGCCACCGTGGCGGGGAATACCCCAACCTGTGGACTAACTACAACGGTGTAACCACTAGATGTAGGGGTCAACCTATGCCTGTGGCCCACATGATGCAACTCGAACACCGGCGTGTCGGGCATGACACTTCCGAGTGAAGCTCACGGTGGTGGGGTGACTACCGGCCGGGCCTGCGGGGATCGCTGAGGGTGCGCTGCCGGTCGCTTGCGGTGGCGGGTGAGGGTGCCTGTGGTGGGGCTCACCCGCGAGGGGGAGTGGGTCGCGCCGGGCTTCGGCGGCAGGGTTCGAGTCGACGGGCTGTGCCTCTCAGCCAGTGCGCGCGCAGACCCCACCCCGCCTTTTCTTTGCTCTTCCGTCATCCTTGGCGGCCTGCCAAGCGGCGAGCGTCGCTTTTCGCTTTTAGTTCTTAAAAGAAAAGTGCGTCCTCGCCGGACGGGCAGACCGCCAAGGATGGACACAAAGCAAAAGCAAGGGCGGGTCTTCGGGTCATCCCCGCCTGCCCTGCGGGCAGGCCGGACGGGGATGACACGAAGACGGGGTGAGGTGTGCGCGCTGCGCGCGCAGGCTGGTGGCCGGGTTGGGCTAATTGCCGGCTGTGCGGCCGTCCGGAGCGACCAGGGGTTGGCCCGGGGTGATGGTGACGTCGCCGAGGTTGTTGAGTTCCTTGATGCGGGCGACTACTGCTTCCGGGTTGCTGTTCGGCGCGGTTCGCTCCGCGATGTCCCACAAAGTCTCCCCCACTTGGACGTACACCACGCTGGTGCGTTCGGGGACGGTGGTCGCACCCGAGCCGTACAGGTACAGCAGGCTCAGGGTCACCGCCGCGACGATCGCCACCGCCGCGTAGATCGCGAACTGGACCGCCGGGTGGCGGGTCTCCTCCCGCACCTCACAGGCGGCCGGGTCCGGAGTGCTGATGACGGTCAACGGGCGTGCGCGTGGCGTATGGGGTCGCCGGGTGTCCTCGAAGCTGCGCAGAACCCGTGGGCTGGGGTGCGGCGGCACGCCTCGGCGCACGTCTTCCGCCGCGGTGCCGTCCACCAGCTCGAAGCCGGTCCGGGTGCCGATCACCACCGCCATGAGGTCCTCCATCGCAGGTCATCCCGTCATGATCGAACTTCTGTTCGATCGAACGTCCGTGCGAATGTCTACCACCTCGACCTGCGAAACGGGAAGGACACGCCGACACTTACTTCGAACAGGTGTTTGATCTGGACGTTGACTGCGACTACCTTCGACAACTGAAGATCGACGTACAGCCGGCCTGGGCGATCGGGACCGGTGAGGAGGTAAGCACTGTGGCTCGCAAGACCGACGACGACCTGCGCACCGCCGCCGATGCGCCCTCCGTGCCCGAAGCCGTGGACGTGGCGGGCAACGCCGGGCTCACGCTGAGGCAGCGCAAGGTGCTCGACGTGATCCGGGACTGGCTCGACCGGTTCGGCTACCCGCCGAGCGTCCGCGAGATCGGCGAGGCGGTCGGGCTGACCTCCACGTCCTCCGTGGCGCACCAGTTGCGCGCCCTGGAGCGCAAGGGGTTCCTCCGGCGTGACCCGAACCGGCCGCGCGCCGTGGGCGTGCTGCCGACCGAGATCGTGACGGGGCTGGACCCGGCCTCGAAGCCGACACCCGCCTACGTGCCGATGCTCGGCCGGATCGCGGCCGGTGGGCCGATCCTGGCCGAGGAGTCCATCGAGGACGTCTTCCCGCTGCCGCGCGAGATCGTGGGCGAGGGGGAGGTGTTCCTGCTGAAGGTCGTGGGCGACTCGATGATCGACGCCGCGATCACCGACGGCGACTGGGTGGTGGTCCGCCAGCAGCCGACCGCCGACAACGGTGACGTGGTCGCGGCCATGATCGACGGCGAGGCGACCGTGAAGACGTTCAAGCGCCGTGACGGGCACGTGTGGCTGCTGCCGCACAACGCCGCCTACCAGCCCATCCTGGGCGACGAGGCGTCGATCCTGGGCAAGGTGGTCGCGGTGCTGCGCCGGCTCTAGCAGCGCCCTCGATCAGCGCGGTCTGCGACGGGTGCGGCGGATGAACAGGGCGATCAGCCCCAGTGCCGCCGCGCCCGCGCCGATCACCGGCCAGGTAGGGCGTTCCTCCGCCGAAGCCGAAGGCTGCTGCGCGGCTGCCGCGGTATCCCCCTGAGGCGGCGGCGGAGTGGTCGTAGGCGGCGGCACGGCCAAGGCCGCCGCGCCGGCGACCGCGCGAACCGTCGAACTGCTGCCCTTGTCGCCGAACTCGGACGCGGACAGCAGCGTCCCGTCCGGATCGAACGCGACGGCCTCGCCCTGCGGCTCGTTCGGCAACGGGATCCGCACCGGGTCGGCTTGGAGCGCCTTCGCCAGGTCACCGCCCACAACAGGGAACAGGTACGCGTCGGTGTACGTGCGCAGCGCCGCGACCTTGCCGTCGTGGGACATCGCGCCACCGGTCACCACCCGGGTCACCACCGAACTCTGCAACGGCCCGCCCGGCGTGTCGGTGCCGCTGATCGGCACCTTCCCGACCTTCTCCAACGGCGTCGGCGCGCTCTCGTCCAGGTTGCCGGTCGGCCGGTACACCAGCGGCGAGCCCAGCGGCTCCTTGGTGACGATGTACGGCACCCCGCCGCCGTCCAGCAGCAACGCCTCGGCGTCGTGCTTCCCGTCCGGGTACGTCAACCGGTAGAGCCGGGCGGTGCCGTCCGGCGACACGGCGTGCAAAGCCACCGTCTCCCGGGTCTTCGAGTTGTCCCCGGTGTCGGCCAGCCACAGCGTCCCGTCGGGAGCCAACGCCAGGTCCTCCACGTCGAACGGGTTGTTGTCCGCCGTGACGACCCGCGTGATCTCGCAGCCGCGATCCATGACCTGGATCTCGATCCGGCCGTTGTCGCTGTCGTTGACGCCGAACCACTCGTCACCGTTCGACGCCAGACCCGACAGCTCCTCCAGCCGCTGGTCGGTGATCTGGCAGACGTCCACAACGGCCGGCTCCACCACAACGGAGCCGGCCGTCAGGGCCAGTGTCAGCAGTACCGCGTGCAACGGCCTAGGCGCGGCTTCCGTTCACGGCGAACTGCTCCAGCGCGCCCGCCAAATCCGGCCGGACCCGGGCGGACAGCTCGGTGCCCTCCTCGGTGTGCCGCTCCTTGAGCACCTCACCCTCGCGGTACACGCGGGCCACGAGCTCGCCGCGCGCGTACGGCACCAGGGCCTCCACCACGACCTGCGGCCGGGGGATCAGCGTCGCGATGCGCTCCCGCAACTCCAGGATGCCCTCGCCGGTGTGCGCGGACACCAGCACGGCCGTCGGGAACAGGTGCCGCAGCCGGGCCAGCCCCAGCTCGCCGACCGCGTCGACCTTGTTCACCACCAGCAGTTCCGCCGGCATCGGGTCGTCCCGGCGCTCGCTGATCTCGGAGATCACCTCGCGCACGGCCGTCACCTGCTTCTCCGGCATCCCGTCCGAGCCGTCGACCACGTGCACCAGCAGGTCCGCGTCGGCGACCTCCTCCAGCGTCGACCGGAACGCCTCCACCAGCTGGTGCGGCAGGTGCCGGACGAAGCCGACGGTGTCGGTCAGCGTGTAGGGCAGGCCCTCCGGCGTCTGGGTGCGCCTGGTCGTCGGGTCCAGGGTGGCGAACAGCGCGTCCTCCACCAGCACTCCCGCCCCGGTCAGGGCGTTGAGCAGGCTGGACTTGCCCGCGTTGGTGTAGCCGGCGATGGCCACGTTCGGCACCGCGTTCGCGACCCGGGCACCGCGCTTGGTGTCCCGGATGACGCTCATCGCGGCGATCTGCCTGCGCAGCTTCGCGATCCGGGCGCGGATGCGCCGGCGGTCCGTTTCGAGCTTCGTCTCACCGGGACCGCGCAGACCCACGCCGCCGGTGGCGCCGCCCGCCCGGCCACCGGCCTGCCGGGACAGCGACTCGCCCCAGCCGCGCAGCCGCGGCAGCAGGTACTGGAGCTGGGCCAGCTCGACCTGCGCCTTGCCCTCCTTGGAGGACGCGTGCTGGGCGAAGATGTCCAGGATCAGCGCCGTGCGGTCGACCACCTTGACCTTGAGCTTCTCCTCCAGCTGCCGCAGCTGGCCGGGGGAGAGCTCGCCGTCGCAGATCACGGTGTCCGCGCCGGTCGAGATCACGATGTCGCGCAGCTCGACGACCTTGCCGGAGCCGATGTAGGTGGCCGGGTCGGGCCGGTCGCGCCGCTGCACGAGGCCTTCCAGCACCTCGGAGCCCGCCGTCTGCGCGAGCAGCGCGAGTTCGGCCAGTGAGGCGTCGGAGTCGGCGGCGGTGCCTTCGGTCCACACGCCGACCAGCACGACGCGCTCCAGCCGGAGCTGCCGGTACTCGACCTCGGTGATGTCTTCGAGTTCGGTGGACAGCCCGGCGACGCGGCGCAGCGCGGCGCGGTCGGCGAGAGCCAGCTCGCCGGTGGACAGCTCGTCGTCGTGGTCGAGTCGGTCGTTGCTATGCGTGTTTTCCGTCATTTGCCCTTCATCGTCGCACGTCCGGACGCTGGAGCCGAGTTCTTAACCACCCGGGTACACCGCCAGGTAGATCGCTACGCGTTCGCCCTCCGGATCGTCTGGCTGGGCTTCCAGCTCATCCAACAACGAACGGAGGCGCCGGTTTAGTTCCGCCGGATTCACCCGGACGACGAGCCTGGTCTGGTCGAGCCTGCTCGGTGGCAGCTCGGCGACCTCGGCCAGGTACGCCTCCAGCATCGCCTGGTGGGTCTCCGGCGCGGTGCCACCCGAGATTTTCCAGGACAGGCCGGTGGACAGGTAGGGGATTTCCCGCGCGCCCCGGTTGCCGGTGCGCGCCGGCTGTGCCTCCAGGAAGCCCGTGGCGACGAGTTTGCGCACGTGGTGGAGGGTGGTCGAGGGGTCACGGCCGAGTCGTTCGGCGATCTGTTTGTTGGTCAGGGCGCGGTCGTAGGTGAGCCGGATGATGCGCAGCCGCACGGCCGAGGCCAGTGCGGCGGCCTCCGCCTCGGTCGCCGGGCGTCGATGCATGGGGGGAGCCTAAGTGATTGACAGTTTCCAATCACTTCGGCGACACTTCCGACCGTGTCACTCCGGTTTCATCGCGACTTCCGCCTGCTGTGGGCAGGCGACACCATCAGCCAGTTCGGCTCCACGATCGGCCGCACCGTGCTGCCGCTGCTGGCCGCCGGGACGTTGGCCGCCACCCCGTTCCAGATGGGGCTGCTGACCGCCGCGAACACGGCCGCGTTCCTGCTCATCGGCCTGCCCGCCGGGGTGTGGGTGGACCGGATGCGCCGCCGTCCGGTGATGCTCACGGCGGACTTCGTGCGCGCCGGTCTGATGCTGTCCATCCCGGTGGCCTGGTGGCTGGGCACGCTGACGTTCGTGCACCTCGTCGTGGTCGCGCTGCTGGTCGGCGCGGCGACGGTGATGTTCTACATCGCCTACAAGTCGTACCAGCCGTCGCTGGTCGGGCGGGACCAGTTGGTGGAGGGCAACTCGAAGCTCACCGCCAGCCAGTCCGTGGCCGAGGTGTCCGGGCCGGCCGCCGCCGGTGGCGTGGCGCAGGCCGTTGGGGCGGCCAACGGCATCCTGGCGACCGGGCTGGGCTACCTGTGCTCGGCGCTGTTCCTGCTGCGGATCCGGACCGCCGAGCCCGCGCCGCGCGTGCCGGACCGGCCGGGGCTGCGCTCGGAGATCGCCGAGGGCCTGCGGTTCGTGTTCGGGAACCGGTCACTGCGGGCGATCATCGGGACGACCGGGACGGCGAACCTGTTCGACGGGGTCGGGCTGGCGGTGATGGTGCTGTTCCTGTCCCGGGAACTGGGGCTGTCCGACGGCGTGATCGGGCTGCTGCTCAGCTCGGCGGGCGCGGGTGGTGTGCTCGGCGCGCTCACCGCGAACCGGTGGAACGCGCGGTTCGGGCAGATCCGGGTGATCTGGCTGTCCATGCTGGTCACTCAGCCGTTCGGGTTGCTGCTGCCGTTCACGGAGGCGGACTGGCGGCTGGTGTTCGTGGTGGTCGCGGACCTGGTGCTGGCGTACGGGGCGATCGTCTACAACATCGCGCAGGTCAGCTACCGGCAGGCGATCTGCCCGGACCACCTGCTCGGCCGGATGAACGCGTCGATCCGGTTCGTGGTGTGGGGTGCGATGCCGTTGGGCGGGTTGCTCGGCGGGTTGCTGGGGTCGCAGATCGGTATCCTGGCGACGTTGTGGGTGGCGGTGACGGGGCGGACGCTGTCGGTGCTCTGGGTGTACTTCTCGCCGTTGCGCAGGGAACGCGATTTCGTCACCACTGCGGGCGATGCGGTCCGATCCGATGATCACTAACCTGCTGGGGCATGGCTGACACCACCGTGCTCCGCGAAGGTCTCCGGTTCGGCGAAGGGCCTCGGCGCGGGCCGGACGGCCGGCTGTTCTACTCCGACTTCTACGACCACGAGGTTCGGGCGCTCGACCTCGATTCGGGGGTCGAGGAGGTCGTGTGCGAGGTGCCCGGACAGCCGTCGGGGTTGGGGTGGCTGCCGGACGGGCGGCTGCTGGTGGTGTCCATGAAGGATCGGACGGTTCGCCGCCTTGAGGGTGACGTGTTGGTCGAGCACTCCGATCTGAACGGGATCGCCACTTTCCACGCCAATGACATGCTGGTCGACGCGGCCGGCCGGGCGTACGTGGGCAACTTCGGGTTCGACCTGCACGCGGCGATCGCGGCGGGTGGCGAAGCGCCGTTGCTGGAGCCGGACTGGGTGCCGCCGGGGACGCCGTTGGCGCTGGTCCAGCCGGACGGGACGGCTTCCGTGGCGGCCGAGGACTTGAAGTTTCCCAACGGGATGGGGTTTCTCCCGGACGGGACGTTGGTGGTGGCCGAGACGTTGGCGTTCGGGCTGACCGCGTTCGACGTGGCCGAGGACGGGTCGCTGGGCAACCGGCGGGTGTGGGCCGCGTTGCGGGAGCACTTCATCGCCCCGGACGGCATCGCGACGGACGGCGAGGGCGGGGTGTGGGTTGCGCCCGCGCTCCAGCCTTACGTGTTCCGGGTGGTCGAAGGCGGCGAGATCACGCACCGGGTGGAAACGAGCCAGATCTGCTTCGCGGTGGCCGTCGTCGACGGCAGGTTGGTGTGTTGCACCGCGCCGACTTCGCAGCCCGAAGTGGTGAGCACGGGCCGGTTGGGGAAGCTGGAGGTGTTCGACCTCTAAAGCGAGTCCCACCAGGCCTGGTCGAGTTCGCCGCGCGCGACCAGCACGGCCGGGCCGGAGAGGGTCGACGTGTCCTCCTCCACCACCACGGTGACCTGTCCACCGGGGACGTCCACAGTGGCCTTCCCGGTGCGCTGACCGGTGCCGTGCAGCCACGACGTCACGGCCGCGACCGTGCCGGTGCCGCAGGAGCGGGTTTCGCCGACCCCGCGCTCGTGGACGCGCATCCGCAGCGCCCCGTCGCCCAGGACGTTGACGAACTCCACGTTCACGCCGTGCGGGAACACCGCCGGGTCGTAGTCGGGCTGGTCACGCAGGTCCAGCGACCCGACAGGGACGGAGGTGACACACGCCAGGTGCGGGTTGCCGACGTTCACGGCCACCCCGGCGAACTCCGTGCCGCCCACCCGGGCCGTCGACGTGCCGGTGACCAGGGCACGGCCCATGTCGGCGGTCACCGTGCCGTCCTCGTGGGCGATCAGGTGCCGTTCACCGGCCCGCGTGCCGATGGTGAACTCGCCGAGCGGAGCCAGGCCGGCCTCCACCAGGTACCGGGCGAACACCCGCACGCCGTTGCCGCACATCTCGGCGCTGGAGCCGTCGGCGTTGCGGTAGTCCATGAACCAGGGGCCGAGGTCGGGGCGCACGGCCCGCAGCACGCCGTCCGCGCCCAGCCCGCGCTGCCGGTCGCACAGCGCCCGCACGCGTGCCTCGGTCAGGTCCAGCAGGCCGTCCGGGTCGGGCAGCACCACGAAGTCGTTCTCGGTGCCGTGGCCCTTCAGAAACTCGACTCCCACGTCCACCAGGCTACTTCGCGACGAGCGCGAGCACGTCGTCGACCAGGTTTTCGGCCCCGGCGTCGAACCAGGCGACCCGCCGGTCGCGGCGGAACCAGGACCGTTGCCTGCGCACGAACCGGCGGGTGGCCTGCGCAGTCTCCCGGGCGGCGGTCTCCAGGTCGTACTCGCCGTCGAACGACGCCAGCACCTGCTGGTAGCCCAGGGCACGGGACGCGGTGCGGCCCTCGCGGAGCCCGACCGCCTCCAGTGCCCGCACCTCGTCCACCAGGCCCTCGGCGAACATCCGGGTCACCCGTCGGTCGACCCGCTCGTCCAGTTCGGACACCTCGCGGTCCAGGCCGACCAGGACCGTGCCGTAACGGGCGGGTCCGGGTTTCGGGAGGGTCGCCGAGAACGGCTGTCCGGTGAGCTCGATGACCTCCAGGGCCCGCACCACGCGCCGGCCGTTGGACGGGAGGATCGCGAGTGCGGCGGCCGGGTCCAGGTCGGCCAGCCGGGCGTGCAGGGCGTCCGCGCCGAACACCGCCAGCTCGTCCTCCAGGCGGCCCCGGATGGCGTCGTCGGTGCCGGGGAACACCAGGTCGTCCAGGACGGCCTGCACGTACAGGCCGGAGCCGCCGACCAGGACCGGGACGCGGCCGGCGGCGAGCAGTTCCTCGACCATGGCCCGTGCCTGCTGCTGGTAGGCGGCGACCGAGGCGGTCTCGGTCACGTCCAGCACGTCCAGCAGGTGGTGGGGCACGCCCTGGCGTTCCGCCGGGGTGATCTTGGCGGTGCCGATGTCCATGCCCCGGTAGAACTGCATCGAGTCGGCGTTGACCACCTCGCCGCCCAGTTCGACGGCGAGCCGCACGGCGAGGTCGGACTTGCCGGTCGCGGTGGGGCCGACGACGGCGACTGGGGCGTTCACGTGGTCAAGCCTCCCAGACGGCCACGTGGTACCCGACGCCGTAGGGCGCGTCGAACTCCGACCGGGTGCACCGCCACGGGCCGGGCACGCCCGCCAGCACCTGCCACGCGGCCCGTCCGCGCGCGCCCAGGTCATCCGCGAGGTCGGGGTCGAGGGCCTTGAGGGCGTTCTGGTCGGCGGCGGCGAGGGCTTTGCGGACGTCCTCGTCGAACGGCTCGGCGCGGTCGTCGGGGCGCCCCACGGCCCGTTCGCCGTGCCGGTGCGACCCGTCGCCGAGGACGAGCAGCGCCCGTCCACCCAACTGTGACCCGAATGTGACGCAGTCCGCCGTCGGCAGGTCGGGCGGCACGAGGTGCACGGTGACGGTTCGGGCGCCTGCGTGCTCCCGCAGCCAGCCCGCGACCAGTGCGGGCAGCGGCAGATCGGCCTCCACTGAGGACGGCCGTCCGGAAAGCGAGACGGGCACGTCCACCCCGTAGCCGCGGAAGGATCCGGCCACGTCGGAGAGGGTGCGGGGAGCGGACGGGTCGGCCGCGACGGCGGTCCAGTCGAGGTCGTGCGCGGCGAGTTCCCGTGCCGCGGCAAGGCACGCGGCCCGCACGGACGAGGTCTCCGCCGCTGCTCCGGCGACCAGTTCGGGCACCAGCAGGGGAGGGTGCGGCACGACGGCGACACGCGAGATCATGACAACCCACGCTACTCATCGGCCACCACCGGTACCGATGCGAGCCCTGACCTGTTTGAATGCGCGCGGGGTACTAGGGGACAGTCCGAGTAGTCGCGGTACCCGGGTCCCGCCATCGGCGGGGCGCCCGTGGACGGCACGGGCACCACGAAGTGGGCAGGCGAGGAGGAATCCGGCGATGACGGAGCACGAGACGACACCGGCCGCCATTGGCGAGGGTGGCACGGGGGCGGTGGTCGAGGAGACGAAGACGGAAAACGCGCCTCCGCCGGTCCCCGTGGCGTCGGACCACCCTGACCGCTGGGGGCGTGTGGACGCGGACGGCACCGTCTACGTCAAGACGGCCGACGGCGAGCGGGTCGTGGGTTCCTGGCAGGCGGGTGAGCCGACCGAGGGCCTGGCGCACTTCGCCCGCCGGTTCGACGACATCCGGACCGAGGTCGAGCTGCTGGTGACCAGGCTGTCGTCCGGCGCGGGCGACCCGAAGCACGCGTTGACCAGCGCGAAGCACGTCCAGGAGAGCCTGGCGGAGGCGGCCGTGGTCGGCGACCTGGCGGCGTTGGCCGCGCGGGTCGAGCACGTGCTGGCGAAGGCCGAGGAGGGCCTGGAGGCGGCGAAGGCGGCCAAGGACGAGGCTCGGGCGGCGGCGAGCGCGCGGAAGCTGGCGCTGGTCGAGGAGGCCGAGGCGCTGGCCAACGAGTCGACCCAGTGGAAGGTGGCCGGGGACCGGCTGCGGGCGATCCTGGACGAGTGGAAGACGATCCGGGGCGTCGACCGCAAGACCGACGAGCAGCTGTGGCGGCGGTTCTCGAAGGCCCGTGACGCGTTCAACCGGCGTCGGGGCTCGCACTTCGCCGACCTGGACCGTCAGCGCGGCGTGGCGAAGAACCGCAAGCAGGAGCTGGTCGAGGAGGCCGAGAAGCTCATCGAGTCCGACGACTGGGGCCCCACGGCCGGCCGGTACAAGGACCTGATGGTCGAGTGGAAAGCCGCGGGGCGTGCGCCGAAGGAAGCGGACGACGCTTTGTGGCAGCGTTTCCGGGCCGCGCAGGACGCTTTCTTCGCGAAGCGCTCGGAGGCGTTCTCGGAGCGCGACGCGGAATTCGCGACGAACGCGAAGCTGAAGGAAGAGCTGCTCGCCGAGGCCGAGCACATCGACCCGTCGAACGACCTGGAGACGGCGCGGAACCAGCTGTACAAGATCCAGGAGCGGTGGGACGCCATCGGCAAGGTCCCGCGTGAGCGGGTGCGTGAGCTGGAGGGCAAGCTGCGCTCCATCGAGGAGAAGGTGCGCGGCGCGGTGGACGCCCAGTGGCGTCGTTCCGACCCCGAGGCCGAGGCGCGGGTGGCCCAGTTCCGGGAGCGGGTGGAGCAGTTCGAGGCCCAGGCCGCGAAGGCCCGTTCGGCGGGCGACAAGCGCCGGGCCGAGCAGGCCGAAGCGCAGGCCAAGCAGTGGCGCGAATGGCTCGCGGCGGCCGAACAGGCCGTGGCGAGTCGCTAGCGACGACGAACAGCCCGGCTGCCTGAACCGATGACACGGAGGCAGCCGGGCTGTTCCATTTCCCGAACGGCTATTGCATCGGCGGCCGTGAGGCGGCGATTCGCAGCCATTTGACGAGCAGCAGGACGATTGCCAGTACCGCCACGATCAGGCCCGCACCCGGGCCGATTCCGGCGTGGTGGCCGGTGGTGGTCTGGGTCATCCAGATCGACAGGACGCCGCTGACCGACGCGGCGAACGAGGCCAGTGCGGTCACCCAGGCCAAAGCCCACCGGCGTGCGGCGAGGGTGATGGCCGACAGCAGCACGCCGGCGATCAGGGATGCGTACGAGAAGAGCTTGGGCATCGCGGGTGCTTCGCCGAGCAGCACCTGGAGCCCGGTGTTCTCGCCCACCCAGGGCAGCATGAGCGACACCAGGATCGCCAGCACAGCGATCGCGATGGTGAGCGCACCGGCTCCGGGCTCGAAGCGCTTGGCCGCCGTGCGGCCCACCTGGTCGATCTCGTTGCGGAGGCCGGCCAGGTCGTCCGGGTCGTTGCTCATCCGACGGCGCACCCGCCGACCGCTGCCGGCAACGGGGCCGGCGCGCCGAACTGCGGCAGACCCAACGTCACACCGGCCGTCTTCGGCTTGATGCCGGCCTCCGAGCGGTCACCCGCCTTGGTCCGGCGATGGGACAGGATCGGGTCGTCCGCGATCAGGTTGTGCGGCGCGGCGTAGGTAATCACGGTCTCCACCACATCACCCGGTCGGATGGCGGCGTCACCGGGGGTGAAGTGGACCAGGCGGCCGTCCCGGGCACGGCCGGTCAGGCGGTGGGTCTCGGCGTCCTTGCGGCCCTCGCCGGCCGCGACGAGCAGCTCCACCGTGCGGCCCACCTGGAGCTTGTTCTCCTCCCAGGCCAGCTCGTTCACCAAGGTCACCAGGCGGTCGTAGCGCTCCTGCACGACCTGCTTGGGCAGCTGGTCGGGCAGCTCCGCCGCCGGCGTGCCGGGGCGCTTGGAGTACTGGAAGGTGAACGCGCTGGAGAACCGCGCCTCCCGCACCACGTCCAGCGTTGCCTGGAAGTCCTCCTCGGTCTCACCGGGGAAGCCGACGATGACGTCCGTGGTGATGGCCGCGTCGGGCATGGCCCGCCGCACGTTGTCCAGGATGGACAGGTACTTCGCCGAACGGTACGAACGGCGCATCTCCTTCAGCACCCGGTCCGAGCCGGACTGCAACGGCATGTGCAGCTGGTGGCACACGTTCGGGGTCTCGGCCATCGCGGCGATGACGTCGTCGGTGAAGTCCTTCGGGTGCGGCGAGGTGAACCGGACCCGCTCCAGCCCCTCGATGGTCCCGGCGGCGCGCAGCAGCTTGCCGAACGCATACCGGTCGCCGAACTCGACGCCGTAGGAGTTGACGTTCTGCCCCAGCAGCGTCACCTCCAGCACACCCTCGTCGACCAGCGCCTGCACCTCGGCGAGCACCTCGCCGGGCCGGCGGTCCTTCTCCTTGCCGCGCAGCGACGGGACGATGCAGAACGTGCACGTGTTGTTGCACCCGACGGACACCGACACCCACCCGGAGTACGCCGAGTCGCGGCGCGCGGGGAGCGTGGACGGGAAGGTCTCCAGCGACTCCAGGATCTCCACCTGGGCCTCGCGGTTGTGCCGGGCGCGTTCCAGCAGCACCGGCAGCGACCCGATGTTGTGCGTGCCGAAGACCACGTCGACCCACGGCGCGCGCTTCACGATCTCGCCCTGGTCCTTCTGCGCCAGACAGCCGCCGACCGCGATCTGCATGTCCGGGTTGGCGGTCTTGGCGGGCGCGAGGTGCCCGAGCGTGCCGTACAGCTTGTTGTCCGCGTTCTCCCGGACGGCACAGGTGTTGAACACCACGACGTCGGGACTCTGGTCGCCTTCGGCGGGCGTGTAGCCCGCGTCTTCGAGCATCCCGGCGAGGCGCTCTGAATCGTGCACGTTCATCTGGCAGCCGAACGTGCGGATCTGGTAACTGCGGGTCACTGCACCTAATCCTTCCGTCGGGTCCAGCGTAGAGCGTGTACGTGCGACGATGCGCAGGTGTCGGGAACGCTGTTCAGAGTGCACGCGGCAGGCGCCGTGCTCGCCTTGACCGCGCTGTCGGTCACCGCGTGCGGCAACGACTTCGACCAGGTCGAGCT
>CBHFOL010000070.1:0-27053 GCA_965995405.1 uncultured Saccharothrix sp. | reverse complement strand
TGGTTTCTCTGTGGGGGGGGGGGGGGGGGGGGGGGCCCCCGGCTGGAGCGGGGCCCCCACGCCGGTCCTCGATGAACGTCGGGGGTCAGTTGTCCACCCAGACGTGAGTCACGGTGCCCTTGCCACATTTGGCGTACATCGTCCCGGTGTCCCGCGGCCAGGGGCTGTAGTAGTGCTTCTTATCCGTGCACTTCACGCCCACACGCCACCACTTGCCGCCCTCGCACCAGCCGGCACCCGTCTTGCGGTCGACCTTCCATGCCGAGCAGGCCCTCAGGAGCTCCGCGGAGTCCGCAGTTCGCGTGGTGACCGAGTGGCCGGATTCCACGATCTGGGCGGTCGCCGTGGTCGCACCCACCAAGGATGCCCCGCCGACGATCACGAATCCGGCGAGCATTATCGCCGACCGCCGCACCAAACTTGCCATTTGCCTTTCCTTCCTTGTCGAAGCCGCGCATCTCCCCCCGAAACCGCGGCCTGGCAGTGCCTGACCGGGTCCTGCCTACCCGGCCGGGTTGTCCGGCGTCGGAGTAGGTCGCGGCGGACAAGCAATCGCGGACAACAGGCCGTGCGGGAATCACGTATGGCCGGGGACGACCGATCGTTGCGAATTGCCCGCCGCGCGCCGCCGTCGAAGTCGATGTGCGGATCGAGACGCGAGAACCCCCATGCGCCGCAAGGGGACATACCCGCCCAGCGCACCGGGCGTAGCACGCTGTGTAGCACCCCGGTATCCGGATGACAGATGGGATGACCCTACATAGAGTGAGAATGTAGTGATCCTCAGTCGCTGCCTGCTCGGGGGACTCTGCCGGCGCGCGTGTTCGGCGAACTCGCCCGCCGGCCGGCCGTGACCGGGCGTGGTCGCTGCCGCTCACCCCCTATTCGCTCGTGTTGTAGTGTATTCGCACTGACGATCACCGCGAGAGGGCATACCGAATGAGTGAAACGTCGGAATTCACCCCGGCCATCGATCGGCGGTACTTCGAGGATTACGTGCCGGGCGCGACCTATGAATTCGGGGAAGTCTCGGTCAGCGAATCGCAGATCATCGAGTTCGCGAAGGAGTACGACCCGCAGTCGTTCCACGTCGACCCCGTGGCCGCCGCGGCCGGGCCGTTCGGCGGCCTGATCGCGAGCGGTTTCCAGACCGCCGCGCTGATGATGCGGCTGTTCGCGCGGCACTACCTGTCGACCGTCGCGAGCCTGGGCGGTCCGGGCGTGGACGAGCTGCGCTGGCTGCGGCCCGTGCGCCCGGACGACGTGCTGCGCCTGCGGGTGACCGTCGTGGACACGAAGGCGTCCAACTCCAAACCGGACCGCGGCCTCGTCCGCACCCTGGCGGAATTGCTGGACGAGAACGGTGAGCCGGTGTTTCGCGCGACCGTCCTGAACTTCCTCCTCCGCCGCCCCGAGTAGCACTTGGCCGTATCGGTGAATTGTCCCGGTCAGTCGCAGTGACGGGCTTCGGCGGCGGTTTTGAGGTCCGTCAGCCAGATCTTGAGGCCTTCGCCGAGGTAATGGGTGGAGGTGGGCACGTCGGCCTCGACCTGGTCACCCGTCCAGGTCTCCTCGGTGCGCACCAGGACGCCGCCCTCGACCTCGGTGAAGTTCCAGACGTGGACGCCCTCGTCGATGCGCAGCCCTTCGCCGATCGCCGGTCCGGTCCAGCGGATGCACTTGCCGTGGTGGAGCTGACGGACCGTGGAGGTGACGACCAGGGTGGTGGCGGGGGTCGTGGGAGTGGCGGGCACCGGGGTGGTCCACCGGAACCGCGAGCGCGGTCGGAGCGGGCCCGGGTCCAGGCGCTTGATGCCGGTGACGGCCTTCTGCCACGACGGCCAGCGTTCCACGTCGGCCTGGAGCTCCCAGATCGTCCGCAGCGGTGCCTTGATCAACGTCTCGGTCCGGTACCGGATCAGGGCGGTCGGATCGACGCCTTCCCCTCGGCAGGTCAGCGGAGCCGGGCCGGCGACCTGGTCGGGGGTGGCGGCTTGAGCCGGGGGGACGGCACCGAGGATGCCGGCGGCGGCCAGCGGGATCGCGAGCAGGACGGCACGCGCACCGGCCCGGCGGGTTCGCGAGGTGCCGGGCAGGATGGGCGGTTCGGTGTTGGACATGGTTCTGCTCCTTGGACTGATCCAGACGGATCGGCTTCGGTGGAAGCGATGACCGCCCTGGAGGACTGCCGTCGCGTTCCCGTGCCACCAGCGTCGTGGTGGAGCGGGATCGGTCGCGTCGGTAGTTCTCGCCTATAGGTGCCGGCACTGATCCGGTCCGTCCGCCATGATCGATTGCATATGGATGCTCTGCTGGGGAGGCGGGACGAGGCGGCGCGGCTTCAGGCGCTGCTGGACGAGGCCGGACGAGGCCGCGGTGGTGCCGTGGTGGTGCGCGGGGAACCGGGCATCGGCAAGAGCACGCTGCTGTCACACCTGGCCGACTCGGCGTCCGGATTCGTGGTCATGAGGGCTTCCGGCGCCGAGTTCGAGACCGAACTGCCGTACTCGGCGCTGCACCAGCTGTGCGTTCCGGTGCTGGAGCACCTGGACCTGCTCCCGCCCCGGCACCGCCAGGCGCTCCGGATCGCGTTCGGCGTGGAGACCGGCTCTCCCGACCCGTTCCTGGCCGGCGTGGCGGCGCTGGGCCTGTTGCTGGAACCCGACCGGCCGTTGCTGTGCCTCGTCGACGACGCCCAGTGGCTGGACGACGCCTCGGCCCGGGCGCTGGCGTTCGTGGCGCGCAGGGTGGCCGCCGAGCGGGTGGCGATGGTCTTCGCCGCACGCGAGAGCCCGGACGAACTGGACCACCTGCCCAAGGTGGACGTCCGACCGCTCCGCGAGCCGGATGCGCGCGCGTTGCTGGCCCGTGAGATCCGAGCGCCCCTGGACGAACAGGTCCGCGACCGCGTCCTGGCCGAGGCGCGTGGCAACCCGCTGGCCTTGGTGGAACTGGCCGGCACCGCCGGCCTGACCGGCCTGGCCGGAGGTTTCGACCTGCCTGCCCCCGCCGCCGCCGAGCGGAGCTTCCGCGCCCGCCTGGAGGCGCTGCCGGCGCGGGTCCGGCTGCTGCTGACCGTGGCCGCCGCCGAGCCGGTGGGAGATCCCGGCCTGCTGTGGCGGGCGGCGGCGCTCCTGGGTGTCGAGGACATCGCCGAACAGGACGTGCCACTGGTCGAGTTCGGCACCCGGGTGCGATTCGTGCACCCGCTGGCCCGTTCTGCGGTCTACCAGGCCGCGACCGAGCCGGAACGACGCCGTGCGCACAGCGCCCTCGCGCGGGTCGGCGACCCGCTCGCCGACCCCGACCGGGTCGCCTGGCACCGCGCCCGAGCCAGTGTCGGCCCCGACGAAGACGTGGCCGCCGCACTCGCCGACTCGGCGTCCCGCGCGCAGGCCCGCGGCGGGATGGCGGCAGCGGCGGCGTTCCTGGAACGCTCCGCCGCGCTGACCGTCGAACCCGGGCTGCGGACCGGGCGGGTACTGGCAGCGGCCGAGGCCAAGCTGTCCGCCGGGGACTTCGACACGGCCGCCGAACTGCTGTCCACCCTCCAACCCGACGATCCACGCGTCGACCTGCTGCGCGGCCGGATCTCCTTCACCAGGTTCCGCGGCGGGGAACTCCCCACCGAGCACCTCCTCCGCGCCGCCGCCAAACTGGCGGACAAGGAGCCGGCGGAGGCACGGACGATCCACGTGGACGCCATCGAGATGGGCATCCTGACCGGCGGCCTGCTCGCGGCGATCGACGCCGCGCGGACGGCACCTCCCAACCCCGGACTCCCCCGAAGCGCCGACACCATCCTGGACGGCATGGTCGCCCTAGCCGACCGGGGCCACCAGGCCGCCGCCGAACTCCTGCGCCCGGTCGTGGCCGACAGCGGCGACGAGGCGTGGACCCGATGGCCCACGCTCGGCTACCTGCTGGCCCTCGAATTCTGGGATGCCGAAGCCATGTCCGACATCGCCGCCCGGTGCACCGCGTCCGGCCGTGAGTCCGGCTCCTTCCACCTGCTGCCGATCGGGCTGGCCATGCTCGCCACCGCCACCGCACACACCGGCGATTTCGGCGCGGCCAAGGAGATGATCTCCGAGGAGGAGGCGATCGCGGAAGCCACCGGGGCCGCTCCCCTCGTCTACCCCCGCCTCCACCTGGCCGCGCTGCGCGGGGGACGCGCGGAAGCAGAGGAACTGTTCTCCCGGGTCGGCCCGCACATGGCCCTCAGCGTGCGGTACGCGACAGCCGTCCTCGACAACGGCCTCGCCGACTACCCGGCCGCCCTGGACGCCGCCCGGCAGGCGGTCACCACCGGAGATCTGGGACTGGCCGGCCTCGCCCTGCCCGAACTGGTCGAAGCGGCCGTGCGGTGTGGCCGGAAAGACGAGGCGCGCTCCGCGCTCACGACCCTGGCCGAACGCGCACGCGCGGGTGGACAACCCTGGGGGCTGGGTATCGAAGCCTATGCACGGGCACTCGTCGACGACGACGAAAGCGCCTACCAGCAGGCGATCGCGCTGCTCGACGCAAGCCCGTTGGCGATCGGTCGCGGCCGTGCCCGCCTGGTCTACGGGGAGTGGCTGCGCCGTCAGGGACGCCGCCGCGACGCCCGAACCGAACTCCGCCAAGCCCACGAGCTGCTGTCCGACCTCGGCGCGGAAGCCTTCGCATCCCGCGCCGCAGCCGAACTACGAGCCACCGGCGAACACGCACGCAGCCGCTCCGCCCCGACCTCCGACACCCTCACGGTCCAGGAGGTGCACATCGCCCGCCTGGTCGCCGACGGCGCCACCTCCAAGGAGGTCGCCGCCAAGCTGTTCCTCAGCCCACGCACCGTCGACGCCCACCTGCGCAACATCTTCCGCAAACTCGCCATCACCTCACGACGTCAGCTTCGGGATCTCCCCGCCATCCGGTAGCCCGACCGCCGTCGTGGTGGGTCGGCCGCACGTTGTCGTACAGCCGGATCCCGTCTCTGGGCGGAAGATCATGGTGTCCTCACATCGTGGCGGGAGCCCAGATCGAACAGGTCGGCCCATTGCCGCGCCGTCAGGTCACGGGGCAGGGCGGAGTCGGCGAGGTGGTGGCGCGCCCAACGGGCAACCGCCGCCCGACGTCCCGCCGGGACGGCCGCCGCGACCACCTGCCGCGCCCCGCGCCCCCGCCCGGTGAATACGCGGCGCACGAAATCCTGGTACGCCGCACGGCAACCGGTCGGCACGAGCGGGTGTGACCGTCGGGTGACCGTCATCAACCCGCCGTCCACACCGGGCCTCGGCGAGAACGCGGCGGCGGGCACCCGGCGCAGCAGCGCGAAGTCGAACCACGGCCACCACTGCGCGGTCATCATGGTCGCCCCGCCCACGCCGGCCCGACGTCGCGCGACCTCCCACTGCACCAGCAGCACGGCGGACGTCCAGTGCCCGGCGTGCAGGACGCGGCGCAGCATCACGGTCGTCTGGTGGAACGGGAGGTTGCCCACCAGCACGTGCGGCGCGCAGGGCAGGCGGTGGCCCAGGAAGTCGCCCGCCACCACGGTGGTCGACGGACCGACGCGGGCAGCCAGCGAGGTGGCCAGCCGGTGGTCCAGTTCGATGCCGGTCACCGGGCGGCCGAGCGCCTGCAACGGCAGGGTGAGGGCGCCGTCGCCCGCGCCGATCTCGACGATCGGCACGCGAGGGGCCCGGGCGACCGCGTCGACCACGTCGGCGATGACGCGGCGGTCGGTGAGGAAGTTCTGGCCGAGCTCGTGCCGGCCCTGGTACTGCGTGCGCGCTGCTTCTCCGCGGCTTCGTGGTGAGCCGGGCAGCACGGGGAGCCGCCCGGCGTGGACACGCTGGAGCGGCGGAGCTCACGACGTGGGACAAGGGCCGCCGCTAGGCGCGGCGGAGCCTGGTCATCGGGGAGGAGGCGCACATGCGTGCGACCCTAAAGCAGAACGCGCCCGAGCCGGAAACGGTTTTACGGCGGCGCGGTGCCCACACCCCGACCTCTTCCGTGAATCGGGAATTGCCGTCCGATGAACAGGCGGTGATTCGGCTGACGTGGCGGCGGATGTCGCGATCATTGGGACGTGTTTGGTGAAGCGGAGATCGGCCTACGGGTGGTCGGATGAACCTCCAGCCCCTGGTCGAGTTCTTCAGCAGTGGTCGCGGGCAGCTCGCGCTCGCGCTGGTCGGAGTGGCACTGGGCCTGGTACCCCTGTTGAAGCACCTCGTGATCACTCCCCGGCGGATCACCAACCGGGTGCACTACAACTCCCGGATCGGCATCAGCGCTAACGACTCCACCAAGCTGATCTCCCGGAACGACGGTCTCCAGGCCGCCGACCGTCAGGCGTTGCAGACCATCCGGCTGCTGGACCGGATGAGCATCGTGGTCATCCGCATCCAGAACACGAGCAGTTTCCCGATCGCCGCAGGCAGCTTTGAAGAGCCGCTGTCGTTCACCTTCGGCAAGCGCGTCGTCTGGAACGCCCGCATCTCCGAAGCCCGCGACAGCGACGTGCGCGACCTGATCGTCAAGCACATGCAGTTCTTCGACGCCGACCCGGAGGTGACCGAACCGGGCAAGCCGCCCGCGGAGGCGAAACCGGAGAGCGCGGATGTCCACCGGCAGCGGCTGCTGGAGCGGATCCTGTGGATCATCCGCCCGCCCGTGCCGAGCGGACCGTCGGCCCCGCCCGAGCCCGCGCCCGTGGTGGAGGCGCAGTACCACGGGGTCCGGCTGTCCAAAGTGGAATTGAAGCGGAAGGAGAGGTTCAAGCTCGTCGTCGTCCTGTACGAGCCGTTCGACCTCGACGCCGACACCTCCGACAACGTGGAGATCGACAAGACCGTCGTCCACAACGGGCATCTCAGCAACGGTGAGATCCAGGACGACAAGAAGCGCACCAGGGTCACCGTGCCCCGGATCGCCGGCTCGCTGGCAGTGGTGCTGTTCACCGCGTTGATCGTCTCGTTGCTGGTCGGACCGCCCGCTCGCGACACCGCCATCCAGTGCGCGTCCGGAACGCTGCGGGTGGTCGGGTCGAGCGTGTTCATGCCGGTCGTCGCATCGGTCGCCGACCGGTACTCCGACCAGTGCGACGGCGGGCCGAGGATCACGACCGACGCCACAGGCAGCAAAAAGGGGCTGCTCGAACTGAATGGCCCGAACGTGAATCCCGCCGAACTCGCCCTCGTCCACGACGGTGAGGTCGGGTCGTCCGGGGGTCTGGAACGGCACCCGGTCGCCGTGTCGATCTACAGCATCGCGGTCCACGAGTCGGTGTCCGCGCGCGGTGTGAAGGCGCTGACCACCCGGGAGTTGCAGAGGATCTGGAGCGGCGAGATCAGGTTCTGGGACGACCTGCCCGGCGCGGCCCCGGCCGGTGAGCCGAAGCTGCCGATCCGCATCGTCAGCCGGGGCGCGGAATCGGGCAGCCGCAGCATCTTCGAGGACCGTATCCTCGGCACGCCGGAGGGGAACCTCACCTCCGACGACTGTGCGAAACGCAAGGCCGGCGTGCCCGAGACGAGTGTCATCCGCTGTGAACGCGACGACAACAAGTCCGCCATCGCCGAGATCAGCGCCATCGAGGGTGCCATCGGCTACGCCGACGTGCCGCCCACCAACCCGGAGCGCAAGAGCCGCAAGGTCGTCCCGGTGTCCCTGGACGGCGTCTACCCCGACATCAGCAACATCCAGCGCGCGCCGGATCAGGGCTACCGGTTCTGGACCATCGAGAACATCTACACCAAGGGCAAGCCGGCCGACGGCGCGCGTCTCAAGTACTTCCTGGACTACCTTGCCGGCGCCGAGGGCAGCCGCCACATCCAGGCGGCGGGCTACGCCCCCTGCGTCAACGCCGACGGGACGTACCACCCGCTGTGCCAATGACCGCGTTGCGCGGACAGGCCGGTCGGGATCGGGTGACGCCGGCACGGGGTGTCCCGCAGTACGCCCGCGGGACACCCCGCTCATGGTCAACAGACCGGAACGCCCGCAGGTCCGCCGAACTGCGCCCAGTTGCTCCGCCCGTTGCTCGGAGCCGTCTGCCAACGATGGTAGATCCCGCTACCGCCCGGGCTGAGCGCGAACACCTCCAACCGGCCGTCGGCGTTCTGCGCGACGACCGGGACTCCACCGGTCGGCCCGCCGAACTGGGCCCAGTTGCTCCAGCCGTTGCTGGGCGCTGTCTGCCACCGGTGGTAGATCGCGTCGAAGGTCGGAGTGACGGCGAACACTTCGAGTCGACCGTCGGCGTTTCGAGCCACCACCGGGTTCAGCACCGCCGGTCCGCCGACGGCCTGCGTCCCGGTGTCCACGGTCCCGCCCTGCCGGGCATTCGCGACGCCAAACGGGATCGCGACGACCGCACAGGCAACGAGCGTGCACAATCTGTGCAGCATTCCACGCATTTCTCACCCCCTGCTCGCACATGACCGGACGTCGATGCCGGTGGTGGAATTCCATCCCGTCGGGCACCGAAGTCTCGGATCGAACCATCCCACCGGCACGAATACGCCGGCGACAGTGCCGCGCCAAGGGCCGGATTACGCCGGGAGCCGGTAATTGAACAAAAGCGGCCGAACGGCTCCAGCCCTGCGGATTCCTCTCCTTCTGCACGGGCTGCGCCGTCGACGCCGCCGGCGACCTGCACTACCGGAACCTCGACGGCACCGGAACCTTCACCGCCCCCGTACGACCCGGCACCCGTCGCCTGCGAACCCGGATCGAACTGCGCTCGGCATCCCGGATCGGCGAAACCGCCATCCACACCTTCGACATCTCCTGTGACGCCGACGGCACCACGGTGTTCACCGGATCGGCGACGTTCGGGTACTTCCCGACCTGGGCGTTCGCCCACCAACCCGGGCTTCCCCCGACGGACGCGGACCGCGTCCGGCTCACCGAGCCCGGCGACTTCCACGTCGACCTGCGCCGCAGACCGGCCCGGTACTGCGGTGGACCGCTGCGCCTGGCCGGGCCGATGCTGCTCATGCTCGACCGGATCACCGGCTTCTGGCCGGGCGGCGGCAGCGCGGGCCTGGGCAGGCTCCGGGCCGAGATCGACATCGACCCCGACGCCTGGTACTTCAAGGCACACTTCTACGAGGACCCGGTCCAGCCCGGCTCGCTGGGCAACGAGGCGTTCTGCCAACTCCTGCGGTTCTACCTGATCGAGACCGGCGGCACCGCCCTCCCCCAGCCCGGCTTCGTACTGCTCGACACCCCGGTCACCTGGAAGTACCGGGGACAGGTCGTGCCGACCGACGAACGGGTCACCGTAGAGATGGACATCCTCGACGACACCACCGACGACCACGGCCGCGTCGCCCGTGCCGAGGCATGGCTCTGGGTGGACGGCCGCCGCATCTACCACATGGAACAGCTCGGCATCCGCATCACGACCGACCCCACTCCGGACACCACTACCGCCGAGGTGGAGCACACTCTCGACCCCGTGGTCGAGACGTGGCTCGGCGACCACCGTCCCGTGTGGACGGTGCCCGCCCTGCCCATGATGTGCACGGCCGACCTGCTCGTCCGCGCCGCGTCGGACTACCTCGGCCGCGAGGTCACCGCCCTCCACGACCTCCAGCTCCGGCAATGGTGTGTCCTCACCCAGCCGACCCGGCTCCGCACCCGTGTGACCCGGACCGACGGCACCCTCACCGCGTCACTGTTCGCCCACACCACCGAACGGCTTGTCCCGATCGCCACCGCCGTCATCGACCCCGACCCGCCCGGCCGACCCCCCGACCCGTTCGAGCCCCTCACCGACCTGGCCGCCGAACCCCTGCCCTACGACTCCGCCGACATGTTCCACGGCCCGGCGTTCCACTACCTGACCGAGTGGTGGCTCGGCCCGACCGGTGCCAGTGGCGTCATCGACCCCGAACGCGGCACCGTGCCACCGGGCTGCCTCCAACCGGGCATCCTCGACGCGATGACCCACGTCATCCCCCACCAACGACTCTGGCAGTGGTCCCCCCGCGTCGAGCCGGGCCGAGCCGCGTTCCCCAGCAGGCTGCGCGACCTGCGCGTGTTCGGACCGCTGCCGCGCACCGGCCGGTTCACCGTCGAAGCCCGCTTCGCCGGCTTCGACGGCCATGACGCCATCTTCCCCGTCTTCGACCTCCAACTCCGCCAGGACGGGCGAGTCCTGGCAGCCATGCGACTGGTCGAGACCCTCACCCCCCTCGGCCCCCTCAGCCGCCTCACACCACCCGAACAGCGCGCCTTCTTCGGCCACCACGAGTACGTCAACGGCTTCGGCCTGTCCACCACCACCAGCGGCCACACCACCCTCGACCCCGCGGACGTCACCTACCTCGACCTCCTGCCCGGCGCGACAGCCACCGCGTACGGACCCGGCACCGACAGCACCAGCCCCGACCGCCTGGAACGAATCGCCATCGCCGACCACGTCGCCCGCATCGAGAAGGTGCACCCCGCACACGTCACCGTCGCCGACGACCTCCGCTCCGCCCACGTCACCAACCGACCCGACGAACCCCACGCCGTCGAAGTCACCGACCACCACGGCCACATCACCGTCCACGACACACCGCCCCGGTGAACTCACACCGCGATCTCGGTGGGACGTTCAAGAAGGCTCCGACCCGCGCGATGACAAGCGTCCTGCTCGCGGCGTGTGCAACTGGTCGGGCGACAGCCGCTCCGGCGATCGAACCGCCTGGTCCACGGCTCGGGTCGCCGTGTCCAGTGTCGCGGTGACCGTGCCGGCCGTGGACCGCGAGAATCGTGGAGGGGACCGCTCACCGCCCCACCTCGTTGTGGTCAGGGCCAGGGCTGGTGGTCAACGCGGTCGTCGGGCAGCGGCACGACTCGGCGCTGGTCGGCGACGTCGGCCGGGTCGGCCTCGAACGGCCCGGTGACCGGCTCCACGACGAGTTCGTCGTCGGAGAACTCGTCGTCAGGGGAATCGAGGTCGGGCTGGGCGGGGCGCAGTTGATCGGCCACGTCGTTCCAGGGCTTGTCCAGGCTCATCACAAACCTCCTGTTCGAGCGTAGTGCCCGCCACGTCGGCGCGTAGGTCGTCCAGCGCGGGGCAAGCAGCAGGGCATCTGTGGTCAGGCACACGTGCAGCCCCACCAGGTCGGCGAGCACCTCGCTGCCGACCTCGGGGGCGAGCAGGCATCGAGCACCGGCGAGCGTGTCGGCCGGCGCACCGTTGGTCGGCGTCGCCCAGTCCTGCGCGCGGGCCTCACCGAGCGGCGGTCCTTCCCCCCGCTCTCCGTCATCGGCCCTTCCACGGTTCCGACGGTGCTGAGCACCGGGGGTGTTCAGCACCGGTTCCGGCCCGGCCCCGGAGAACGAGTGTCCTCCGGGGCCGGCGCGGACCGTCCTGGTCAGGCGTTGATCTGCTTGGTGTCGCTCTTGGCCCTGATGGCAATCTTGCGGGGCTTGGCGCGCTCGGCGACCGGGATCCGCAGTGTCAGCACCCCGGCGTCGTAGCCGGCCTGGATCTTCTCGGCGTCCAAGGCCTCGCCCAGGAACAACTGCCGGCTGAACACCCCGCGGGGCCGCTCGGCGACCTGGTACTCGGCGCCGTCCTCGGCTGGGCCGGGTCGCTCGGCCTTCACGGTCAGCACGTTCTGCTCGACGTCCAGGTCGATCGAGTCCGGGTGCACGCCGGGCAGGTCGAAGGCCACCACGAACTCCTCGCCGATGCGGTAGGCGTCCATCGGCATCACCGCCGGGCGGGTCAGCGTGCCGTTGGCGCCGAAGAACTGCTGGGCCAGCCGGTCGAGCTCACGGAACGGGTCTGTACGCATCAACATGTCACAGTCTCCTTCCACACCACTCGGATCGGGATCGGCGGTCCACCCGCCTCTCATACTTGACAACGGTCAGCTCAGGGTTCCTGTTCCCGGCGATACAAGATTCTCGACTGCGGACTGCGAGACGATCTCCCTTGAACATCCAATGCCCGCCGCAGCGCGCAGGCCGTGGCAGGCGAATCGGACGCGACTGTCGAGGTAGGGAGGGACGCGCTCACGCTGGAGGGTTCGGCAGGCGACCGATGCCAGGGCGTGCTGCTCACGGCGGTGTCCGGCACCCCGTCCTCCGGCGACGGGCAGCGGTTCCCCACGCGCGGGAAGTCGGTCACTCCTGGCCGGACTGGTGATGCACGAGTTCGTCGCCCGCTGCGCGACGGGCTACGCGCTGGGCAGCCGACTGCACCAGGCCGAGGACGCGGCTCGGGCCACCGTGCGGACCCAGCTGCGCCGGATCGCGATGCCCTACATGCTGGACGTCCGCCGGGCCACCGGGGCCACGGTCCTACTCGCCGTGCTGAGCGGTGTCCAGGTCGTCTACCTCGACACCATCTACGGCCGCACCCCCGTCTGCACTCCGTCGACCCAGTCGCATCGCGCGCCGACACACGCCACCGCGGCGGGCAAACTCCTGCTGGCCTTCCAACCGGACACCTTCGCCCGGCACATCCCCCCGACGCCGCTGCCGGCGTACACGTCGCGGACCCGCACCACGATGTGGGAGCTGACGCGGGAGTTGGCAGGGATTCGTCGCCGCTGCATCGCCTTCAACCAGCAGGAGTACGCCGCCGGTGTGGTCTGTGCAGCCGCGCCGATCATCGGACCATCAGGGCAACCCGTGGCCGCGTTCACGATCTCCGGAGCCGCGGGCGAGCTCGACCCGTACCTGGTGGCACCTCGTCTGCACGGCGCGGCGGTGGCCGTGTCCCGCGTGGTACGCGGCCTACCACCGGTCGCCGATCCCACCCGTTGACCAGGCCGGCCGCGCGGGACCAGGCCGTACACGCCTACCACACCTGGCTGCTGACCGTGGCCAAGCGCAAGGTCTCCACCGTCAACGCCCACCTGTCGGCGATCGACGACTTCCACCGCCGCTCCGGTCTGGGCCCCTCCAACGCGAAACGGCAGGAATCGCCCAGGACCGAGCCCCGGGTCCTGGGCACCCACACCCGAATCCGCTGGCTACGAGCCGTCGAAGACGCCAATCCACGGGACAAGGCGTTGGCCTACACCGGGTTGTACACCGGCGCACGCGGCGCGGAGACCTGCGCCCTGGACCTGGCCGATCTGCGAACCGAAGACGGCGAAGGCCACCTCGTCATCCGCGACGGCAACGGCGGGAAGCACCGCGTGGTGCCACTGCACCCCACACTGCGCACAGCCCTGGACGCCTGGCAGGCAGTACGCGGAACCTGGCCCCGCGCCACCGAGAATCCGGCGCTGTTCCTCAATCACCGTGGTGGCCGACTCTCGACCCGAGGCGCATACGCGATCCTCAGGTCCATCGCCGAAAGCGCTGACCTGGAGACCGGCGACGCCGGCGACTTCACCCCACGCTTTCTGCGCCACACCACCGAAACCACCCCGACGGCGCAGGCGGGCGACGATGGCCTTCGGGATCTTCGGTGACATCCTTCGGCAACTGTCGGGCGTACGCAGCCGCTATGTCGCCCAGCTCGGTGGCGCGACCGCAGTCCCGGGTGCGGCGACTGATCGCCAGTACCCGTGCAGCGCTGGGCCGACCCGTTGGGCCGCTTGGGATATCGACGCGGGATCCTCCCCGTCGGCGAGGGCGTCGGCGATCACCCTCGCACATGCGCGGAGGATCCGAGGTGGGGCCTGGGCGTACACCCCGAGATACCGGAGCACCGGGTCGGGGACCGGGATGGCGCTTCGGCCCAGCGCGTGGGTCAGTTCCGCGCACAGGGCGCACCAGAGCATCAGGTCGGCGCGGAGTATCGCGGCGGCGGCACCGGCCTGGGCGTTCCGGCCCACCCCGGAGATGAAGTCGGCGAACGCTTCGGCCCCGTCGGTGGCACGGCCGTTCTCCGTCAGGTCCATGGCGGCGGCGGCGTCGAGGAGCGTGGGACGGGCGGCCGTGGCCGCTCCGGCGACGTCGCGGAACAGGTCATGGGCCGCGCCTGCCGGGAGCCGGCGGGCCAGCCGGGTGAAGGCGGCGATCTCGGCGGGTTCGACGCGGAGTTCGCTCGCGATGAGACGTCTGAGGTGTTCGACGTCGAGTTCGTCCGCCATGGCCACCGCGTAGAGGGCGTTGGCCCGGACGTGCGCGGAGACGTTCGGCTGGAGCCTCTTGACCAGGATGTGGATCCGCTCGGATTCCGACGGCACGGCGGCGGGACCGTTGTGGTGTCCGCTGTCGGGCGTCGGTGGGGTGAGGAAGCCGGACTGGAGGTAGTAGCGCAGGTACAGGTCGATCAGGTCGGCGTCCACCGGGGGAAGGTCCAACCCCGCGCCCTTGGTGGCGTGTTCCGTGTTCGCCGTGCTGAACTCGGGAAAAGTCTCGGCGAAGTACATCTCCTTCACGGTGATCGACGTGTCGGCCGCGATCTCGTTGAACATGGGCATGAAGGGCGTCATCGGGTGGTGCGGGTCTTCCCGGGTGAGCGCGGTGATCCGGTCGACCCAGTCGGTGTAGGCGATCGTCCGGACCGGGTATCCCAGGTGCCGCAGTCGGTCGACCAGGAGGCTCAGCCGGGCGTCGTGCGGGTTGGCCAGGTTGTACGCCCGGCCGTCCGGTCGCTCGTGGCGCAGGATGTGGACGATGGCCTCGGCCGTGTAGTCGACGGGCACGAAGTCCAGTGGCAGTTCGACATCCGGGGCGAGGCCGGTTTCCGCGATGGTCCGGAACCACGCGCACATCAGGGTGTCGGTGTTCCAGATCCCGTGGTCCCGGGTGCCGGTGATCTCGTACGGGCGGTAGATCGACACCGGGAGCCCGCGCGCGGCGGCCTCGCTCACCAGCCGTTCGGCCACCCACTTGCTCTCGGCGTACCCGAGCGAGACCCGTTCGGCGTAGTCCAGTGGCTGGTCTTCCATGACGTAGCGGACGTCGGCGGTGCCGAACCCGGTGAGGACGATGATGGTCGAGACGTGGTGGAAGGCTTTGAGGTGATGTGTCGCCGCCAGGTCCAGCAGACAGCGGACGCCGGCGACGTTGGTCTGTCGCAGGATCCGGTACGGGTAGGCGAAGTTGATCAGCGATCCGGAGTGGACGATCGTGTCGACCGACGCGGCGAGCCGGGCGTACGCCTCCGGGGCCAGCCCGAGGTGTGGGCGTGACACGTCGCCCGGAACCGGCACGACGTGATCGCGGACCTTGTCGTAGTCGAGACCGTAGCGGCGCATCCGCCCGGCCAGCCGACGGCGGGCGTGCTCGGCGTCGTTCGCGCGGATGAGACACCACACCTCGGGCACACCGGAGTCCACCAGCCGGTCGAGGAGGAAGACCCCTTGGAACCCGGTCGCCCCGGTGAGCAGGACCCGGCGCGGATCGATCGGATCGGCCGGCGGCGGCGCGCCGAACCGCACGTCGGTGGGCAGTTCCGCTTCCCGGCCGAAGTCCACGGGTGCCTCCCGAGACGACGACCCCGCGGAGCCGACCCGATCGGCGAACGACATCAGGGTCGGGTTGCCGAGCAGGGTCCGGATGAGGTGGCCGCCGTACTCCGCGTCGATTCCCAGTCGGCCACTGACGGCGGCGGCGACCTGGGCGGCCTGGAGCGACTGGCCTCCCAGGCCGAAGAAGTCGTCGGTGCGCCGCACCCCGGGAAGTCCCAGGATCTGCCGCCACACCGCGGCCACGGCTTCCTCGGTGGCACCACGTGGGCCGTCCACCTCGGTCACGATCGCGGCCCCTCGATGGTCGTCGGACAGCAGGGCCGCCCGGTCGACCTTGCCGCTGGCGTTCACCGGCATCGAGGCGACGACGTCGATCTCGTGCGGCACCATGAACACCGGCAGTCGGTCCCGCAGGTAGTTGCGCAGCCGCATCGGCAGCGCGCGCCGGTCGGTGCCGCCGGCTACTACCCAGCCGCACAGCCGTTGTCCCGCACCGGACTCCCGTAGCGCGACGACCGCCTCCCGCACCTCGGGATGGGCCGACAGCACGATCTCGATCTCACGCAACTCGACCCGGAAGCCACCCAGCTTGACCTGGCGGTCGCGACGCCCCAGGAACTCGATGACCCCGTCCGGACGCCACCGCGCCATGTCACCGGTCCGATAAAGACGTCCGCCGTGCGGAGAGAAGCAGTCGGGGACGAAACACTCGGCGGTTTTCCTCGGCTGGTTCAGGTAGCCGAGCGCCACGCCGGCACCGCCGACCCACAACTCCCCTTCTGCCCCGACGTCCGCCAATGACCCGTCCTCGCGGACCACGTAGGCCGTGGAGTTGGAGATGGGGCGTCCGATCGGCACCGACTCGGCCTCGGGCGGCAACTCGTCGACGATGTGTGCGGTGGACAGCACCGAGTTCTCCGTCGGCCCGTAGCCGTCGACCAGTTGCCCCGGCCGCCCGTGTTCGAGGACGGCCCGGACCGCCGTGGGGCTCAGCGCGTCACCGCCGGCGATCAGGCACCGCAGGGTGCGGAACATCGCCGGTCGTCGTTCGGTCATGTGGTGGAAGAGTGCCGCGCCGAGCCACATGACCGACACTTTTTCCTTGTGCAGCAATGATTCGAGCGCGTCCGGCGACAACACGGTCTCCCTGGTCGGTACCACCAGCCGGGCACCGTTGAGCAGGGCACCGAACAGTTCCAGGACCGACAGGTCGAACGTCAGGTTCACCGTTCCGCACACGACATCGTCCGACCGATAGCCGATGAGGTCGGTGTCGCGCACGAGCCGGACGATCCCCCGGTGCGGGACGACCACCCCCTTGGGCGCGCCCGTCGAACCGGACGTGTACATGACGTAGGCCGGATGCAGCGGCGTCAGTCGCACCTCTGGACGGGGTGGGCAATCGTCCGGCAGGTCGGCGATGTCAAGCGCCGGCATCGCGGCCGGCAGGAGGTGCCGATGCCGCTTCGAGGTCACTGTCGCTCGACAATTCGCGTCCGCGAGGATGGCTTCGATGCGCTTTGCCGGAAAGGCGAGGTCCAGCGGCACGTAGGTCGCACCCGCCCGGAGAATGCCGAGGATCGCGACGTAGCCGTCGACCGAACGCTCCAGCCCGACCCCCACGGTGTCCCCGGCACGGATCCCGTTCACCGCGAGCATCCCGGCGAGGAGGTCCACCCGCCGCAGCAAGTCGGCGTAGGTGATGTCCGGGCCGTCCTCCGGCGACAACGCGACGGCCTGCGGCGTCCGGCGTGCCTGTTGCGCGAGCAGCTCGTGGGCCGGTGCTTCCCGCGGAAATTTCGTATCGGTGTCGTTCCAAGAACGGACACGGTCGTCATGACGAAACGCCCGACCGCAATCCCGCACGCCGCCGGCCATTCCACCTCCGTCTCTGCGCGCAAAGACCATGCCGTGCCGTCGTCTCCGGATCCGCCGGCACAACCGGATGCCGGAACATCACCCAATCATCCGATGGGCGGCAGTGCCGTTCACGATCGGAGCACTGACAGGATGCGCTCGGAGTATGCCGGTGTCAAAGAACCACACCAGGCTGCCGCGCTCGTAGGAGCAGGAGAGCTCGCCGGTACCGCCGTCGGGCAAGCCGCTCGCGCGGACACCTCTTGCCGTCTCTTTCGGGTGATTCCACTCCGCGGTGTGGAGGTCGGCCCGTGCCGAACTCATACTGTTCGGGATCGACCGGGACAAGGGTGAGCCGGGACGGGAGATCGGTATTTCCCCTGCCTGTTCCAATGGATTCTTCGGGACATCTGACGCCTCCAGGGTGGTCGTATGACTACGAGTCAATGGGCCGATTCCGACCGGAAGTCCGATCTGGAATGTCGGCACGAGCGGGGAAATATCATCGACTCCCGCTACTTCGGCGCCGGCTACGGCACCGCGGGCAGCCGGCGGATCTTCTGCGACGACTGCCGATTGCAGCGGTGGCTGGACATCGAGGCCGCGCTCGCGCTCAGTCAGGCGGAGCTCGGGATGATTCCGGCGGACGCCGCCGCGGCGATTCGGGACGCCGCCCACCTCTCGAACATCGACACCGACCAGGTTCGTGACGAGATCACCCGGACCGGGCACTCCCTGGTGGGTCTGCTGCGCGCGGCCCAGCAGGCGTGTTCCGGCGACGCGGGCCAGTACATCCACTTCGGAGCGACCACACAGGACATCGAGGACACCGGCCAGTCGCTGGAAATGCGGGAAGCGCTGGACGAGCTCGACCGGTTGCTGCGTCGGATGGTCGCCGATCTCACCGACCTCGCCCAGTCGCACGCCGGAACGGTCGCGCTCGGGCGCACGCACGCCCAACCCGCGCTGCCCATGGGATTCGGGGTGAAGGTCGCCGGTTGGGTCGACGAACTCGTGCGCGATGCGGAGCGCCTCGAACAGATGCGCCCACGGGTGCTGGCCGTCCAACTGTTCGGCGGGGTCGGGACGATGGCCGGGTTCGGCGGGCTGGGGCACCGGTTGCTGAAGGTCTTCGCCCGCCGACTCGGGTTGGCGGCACCACGCGTCGGCTGGCACGTCGCCCGGGACCGGGTGGCGGAGTACGTGGCGAACCTGGCCCTCACGGCCGCGACGATGGGTCGGATCGCGGACGAGATCCGCACGCTGTCCCGGCCGGAGTTCGGCGAGGTCGAACTGGCCTGGGAGCACGGCATGATCGGCAGCAGCACCATGCCCCACAAGCGCAACCCCGAAGCGTGCGAGCAGGTCGTCGCGCTGGCACGACTGGCCTGCGCCCAGGTTCCGCCGGCGATCTGGGCCATGGCGGGCGACCACGAACGAGACGGTCGTGCCCTGCGGTTGGAATGGGTGTGCGTGCCGGACGTGTCCCACCACTGCCTGGCCGCCGGATCAATCCTCGGCCACGTCATCCGCGGCCTGACGGTCTGTCGGCCGCGGCTCTCGGCGAACGTCCACCTGGTCAGCTCCCAGGTGTGCACGGAGCGGCTGATGACCGTGCTGGCCGAGCGGATGGGCAAGCAGTCGGCCTACGACTGGGTCTACGACCGGAGCCAGGCCGCGCTCAGCCGCGGCTGCGGGCTGCGGGAGCAGCTCCTGCTCGACGGTGAGGTGCTGCGGTACCTCACCGTCGAGCAGGTGCACGCCGTCTTCGAGCCCGCCGACTACCTCGGGGACTCCACCTCGCTGGTGGCGGCGGTGGTCGCGGACGCACGGAGCTGGCTGGCGGAACGGGAGACGGGGGACGGATGACATGGAGCCGCAACTGAAGAACCTGTTGTACGACAACCCGGAGCTGTACGAACAGATCTACCCGGGCTCCGCCGACGTGGTCCGGCGGGCGTGCGGGACGTTCCTCGACGGCACCCCCGCCACCCTGCTGGACTTCGGCTGCGGCACCGGCCGTGACCTGGCGTGTTTCGCGGACGCCGGAATCGCCTGTGTCGGTGTCGACCTCCAGCCGGGCATGATCGAGTACGCCCGGTCCCGGCGCCCGGGGATCGACTTCCGGGTCGGCGACATGCGCGATATCCGACTCGGCCGGGATTTCGACGTGGTCACCTGCCTCGGGTGGGCGCTGGCCAACCTGCACACGCCGACCGACATCGCGCGCGCCATGGCGACCTTCGCGGCCCACGCCCGGCCGGGGACGTTGGTCGTCCTGCACCTGCCCAACGGGATCGCCGACCAGGACGGGCACGGTATGCGCCACCGCTTCGTGATCGACACGCCCGACTTCCACGCGACCGCCGAGGCGACGTACACCTTCGACCGACGCAGCCAACTGCTCACCCGCCGCCGGACCTGGCGCATCCCCGACCGGCGACGCCACGAGGACTTCGTCCGGTTCCGACTGATGTTCCCGATGGAACTGGAGCACTACCTGACCAGCCACGGATTCACCGTGCTCGGCATGTACGACAACACGGAACTGGTCGACAGCGACCTGAGCGGTTCGGTCCTGTACGTCGTCGCGCGGTTCACCGGCACCCCGGCGGCCGGCTGACATGCGACACGACCACGACTCGCTCGGTTCGGTGGAACTGCCGGACGACGTGTACTACGGCGTCCACACCGAACGCGCCCGGCACAACTTCGACGTCTCCGGCACGGTCATCGGGGACTTCCCCCGATTCCTGACCGCGCTGGCCGAGGTGAAGAAGGCCGCCGCACTGGCGAACGCCGACATCGGGGTCATCCGCCCGCACATCGCCACCGCGATCTGCCAGGCGGCCGACGAGGTCATCGCTGGCCGGTTCACCCGGGACCAGTTCCCGGTCGACGCCCTCAGCGGTGGCGGCGGCGTGTCGCCGAACATGAACCTCAACGAGGTCCTGGCCAACCGCGCCAACGAGATCCTCTGCGGCGAGAAGGGCTACGGCCTGGTCCACCCGAACAACCACGTCAACACCGGGCAGTCCACCACCGACGTCATCGCCACGGCCGTCAACCTGGCCCTGCGGCGCGATATCGACGCCTTGATCGCCAGTGTCGGCGTGCTGGAAACCGTCCTGTCGGACAAGATCGACGAGTACCGGGACACCGTCAAACTGGCCCGCACCTGCCTCCAGGACGCCGTCCCGATCACCGTGGCCCAGGAGTTCGGCGCCTACCGCGCGGTCGTCCAGCGCGCCGTGCGGCAACTGCACAGCGCGGCGGAAGCCTGCCTGGACGTGCCCATGGGCGCGACGGTCGTCGGCACCGGCCTGGGTGTGGGAGCCGGCTACACCGAACGGATCCACCCGCGTCTCGCCGAGGTCACCGGGCTGCCGGTGCGCCGCCACCCGAACTTCTTCGACATCATCCAGAACGGCGACATCTTCCAGCACGTCTCCACGACCTTCAAAGCACTGGCGACCAGCCTGGCGAAGATGTCCCGGGACCTGTGCCTGCTCAGCAGCGGCACCCGGGCGGGGCTCATGGAGATCACCCTCCCGGCGGTGCAGGCGGGTTCGTCGTTCATGCCGGGCAAGGTCAACCCGGTCCTCCCGGAGATGATGACCCAGATCGCCTACCAGGTCTGCGGGAACGACACGGTGATCACGATGGCGGTGCAGGGCGCGGAGCTGGACTTCAACGCCTGGACCGCGGTCATCGCCAAGAACCTCTTCGAGTCCGGCCGGCTGCTCCAGCGCGGCATCCCGCTGTTCGCCACCCGATGCGTGCAGGGCCTGCGGGTCCACACCGAACACTGCCGGCACACCGCCGAGAACAGCCTCGCGCTCTCGTCCGTGCTGGCCACCGTCTACGGCTACGAAGCCGGGGCACACGCCGCCCGGCACGCCGAGGAACACGGCACGTCGATCCGGCAGGCCGCGGTCGAACTCGGCATCACCACCGACGCGGTCGCCGACGAACTGCTCGATCCACTGACGCTCACCGACGCCCGCCTCAGCGCGACCGTGCTGGACCGCATCGTGGACCAACGACGCACCACCACCCGGCAGATCATCGCCACGCTCCCGGTCGCCGTCCGCACGAGCCTGCTCACCGTCGCCACCGCGATGGCACACGCCGACGGCACCCTCACCCAAGAGGAAGCCGGCGTCCTGCACGTCATCGCCGACACCCTGCAACTCCCCGCCGGCACCACGTCAGCCGAGCCGGCGCTGCCCGAAGGACTGTCCACACTGGACATTCCGTCCCGGGAGCTGATCTACACCTGCGCCTTCTGGCTCGCCCTCGCCGACCAGGAGGACACCGCGGAAACCCGTCTGCTCGGCGAACTGCGAACCCACCTCGACCTGGACGACACCACCTGCGGAACCCTGCACGACCGCGTCCGCACGATGCTGCGAAACCGATCCCGCTACGTCCCCAGGTGCGAGGAACTCCCCTGGTGGGAGGACTTCGCCAACCTGGTCACCCAATCCCGCACCCTCACCACCCGGGCCAGGTGAGCTGGAATCGCTATTCGTCCGGGTCGCAGGCCACAATTCGGCGGTTCCCAGGTGCGCCGACCGGAGCAAGATCGCCACTCGGACAGGCTATTACCACTCGTATCGTATACGCGGACAGTCCGTGAACGACCCTCCTGCATCCTGTAGGGCCATCTTCGGCAGCCATCGGGGTGACGGCCGCCGAATTCGCTTTTCAAAGCCTTGTGGACCGATACAGTCGAAGTGACAGGGGAATAAGGCGCATTGCCGCCGGCCGGGCGCGACACAGTTGTCGGCCGCATCGCGCACCCCTTCGTCGGCCAGGAACCCCGACCGGAAAGGCATGGGCAATGGAGCACTGGAGGCACGTCCAGGGGGCGCTGTCCGCAATCGCCGTCGGTTCGCGGACGGCGGTGTGGGGAACCAATGCGAGTGGCCAGATCTACCACTACACGAACCACGACAAAAACCCGTGGGTGGGCATCCCCGGCGGGTTGTCGGACATCGGAGTCGGCGCGGACGGCACCGTCTGGGGCGTGAACGCGGCCGGCAGCGTCTACCGCTACACCGGGGACATCGAGGACGAACCGTGGCTCCACATCCCCGGAAGCCTGACCCGCATCTCGGTGGGGTCGCGGACCAACGTGTGGGGTGTCGACCAGGCCGGCGCGATCTACCGCTACACCGGTGACGACGCCGACCCGTGGCACCGGATCCCCGGCGGACTGTCGGACATCGGGGCGGCGGCCGACGGCACGGTGTGGGGCGTCAACGCCGCCAACCAGATCTACCGGTACACCTGGAAAACAGGCCACTGGGTCGGCATTCCCGGTGGCCTGAGCAGGATCGACGCGGGCTCCCGGACCAACGTCTGGGGCGTGAACCCGAGTGGCCAGATCTATCGCTACACGGGCGACGACGAAAACCCGTGGGTGGGCATCATCGGCGGATTGTCGGACATCGGAGCCGGTGCGGACGGCACCGTCTGGGGCGTGAACGCGGCCGGCAGCATTTACCGCTACATCGGGGACGCACCCAACTGATCTCTTCTCGCGGACAATAGCGGCTCCAGTCCGATCAGTCGTCGGGCCGTCCAGAAAACGCGGTACGGGTCGGTATCGGCGCGCACGCCGCCGACCCGTACCGCGCCCACGATTCCGGGTTACGAAACCTCCGGATTCGGGGATTCGGCTACCGGGTGTCTCAACGGGTGAGGACGTAGCCGTCGTGCGGGCGGTGGTCGCGGGAGCGGCGCAGGTCGGTGATCACGAAGGTGCGTTGCACCCAGCGGTCGGCTCCGTCGTAACGGGGGCGGAAGGGGGTGCGGCCGTGCACCGTGGTCCGGTTGTCCACGACGGCCAGGTCGCCCGGCACCAGTCGGATGGTGCGCGCGGCGGTGTCGAAGGCGCGGCCGAGCTCGGCCAGGGCCTGCTCCGCTCGCGGGGTCAGCGGTGTCGTCGCGATCGTGGCCATCCGGACGTCCGGGTCCTCCTCCGCGCCGAACAGCAGTGGTTGCGGTTCGACCGCCGTGTCGTGCGCGCCGAACGACGGCGGTGGCCGGAGGGCGAACTCCGGGGCGAACAGCGTGTCGCGGGTGGCATCGGTGAGCAGCGGCAGCACTTCGCGCAGGCAGGCGGTCCGGAGGCCGGCGGTGCGTTCGTGGTCCGCGCGCAGGCACAGCAGTGTCACGTAGTCGGGTTCGTGCAGGTGGAAGGCGTTCTCGTTGTGGAACGTCAGCAGCGCCGAACCCGCGTTGCCGGAGAAGTTCTCCTTGCCCGGCACGGGAACGACGTCCTGCACGAGTGCCCCGGACTTCTCGGCGAGGTAGGCGGCGGGTTCACCGAGCCCGCAGGCCATCATCGTGAGCACCGCGGCGGACACCGTGGCGTCGCGCTGCACCGAATCCGGTGTCGACGGCGTGGCGGGCAGTGCCTGCTCGTCCACCGGCAGCCCGTGGATCACCAACGTGCCCCGCCGGCCGGAATGCCGGCGGAACCGGCGCACGGCACGGCGCAACCGCAACGGCAGTTCGTCCCAGGCGTGTCGGGCGCGGTCGACCCATTCCGGCGCGTCCACCCGGCCCGGCCCGTCCTTGCACAGGCCACGCGCCAGGCGCTCGACTTCGGCGGTGTCGGCCGGCTCCAGCCTCAGTTCGGCCTCGGTGTCGTCGGGCACGAGGTCACTCCTTCCCGGTCCGATCCGGTTCGTGGTCAGTGCCGCAGAGCCGACACGGCGTCGGCGATGTAGTGGTCGCCGAACCGGATCAGCGACGCGTACCGGGCCGCTCGTCGGTGTCGCATCAGGCGCAGCTCGCCCACGGCGTTGTCCGGACCGTCGGGCGACTGGGCGATGGAACGTTGCAGGCGCACCAACGAGTAGGCAAGCGTGACGTGCCGTTCGCCGTCCACGATGTCGGCTTCGAGCAGCGCGTCGCGGGCGGCGGCGAGGCCGGCGTCCCGGGCCGCCAACTGCTCGTAGGGTTCGGGCACCACAGCGAGGAAGTCCTTCATCGCACGGCGGAAAGTCTTGTACCCCCGGTGTTGTCGCCCGCTCAACGCACGGTCCACCTCCGGCGGCTGCATGGACGGGCGGACCGCCGCCGTGTAGTACTCGACCGGGATCGTGCCGGCGTGGGTCATGGCCGCCGGAAAGCCCCGGACGAACGTCGTCGCGTGTCCGAGCCGTTCCAGGGCGCGGTCACGTTCACCCCGACCCAGGTGGTGCACCACATCACCCACCGCCACCGCCGCGCAGATGTTGAACAGCACGTGCACCTGGTGACCGACCAGCCACCGTGCGGTCCACCTGTCCTCCAACGTCTTCCCGGCCGGCCCCACCGCGGTGGACGGCGTCCGCTCCGCCGGGCGGTCGGCTTCCGACGCGCCGGTCAGATCGAGCACGGCCTGGCCCATCGCCGCGATCTCCACCGCCAGGTCGGCTCCGGACAGCGGTGCGTCGCACAGGTCCCGCACACCACGCTGCACGACCAGCGCACCGTGCAACGCCGCCTGCCGGTCGGACAACGCCAGCTCACGGACCCGGAAGAACGACTGGCTGGTCGACTCCGCGGGCACCGCCTCACCGACGACATGCGCCGTCCCGGCGGACAGCACATCGACCAACCCGCCGGCGACGGCAGCGGCCTCGCACAACGCCTCGGTGCGCTCGACCGGACCGGCATGCGTCGGAACCCCGCCCAACGCCGACGCGGTGCGCCACGCCTCCGCCCGGACCGGCGGATCCAGTCGCGGCGGGGCTCCCCCGCCGACCGGGTCCCGAAACACGGCAACCGGTGGGTATCGCCCGACGTCCGACGTTTCCATGTCCCCGAGTATCACGGCCGTGCCGGCCGCACAGAGTCCGCCGTTCGGGTATGTCGATGTTGTCCTCGACACCTGACCGGTGCCTCAGTCGACACCTGTGTCAACATCGTTTCGCGATTTGACATCTTCCAACCGGGCAGTGGTACCCGACAACGGCCCGAGTCTGACTGACTGGTCGCATGACGGATACGTACACGGCCGGGACGGCACCGGGAGCCCTTCCGTTGCTGGGGCACACGATCAGGCTTCTGGGTGGCCTATTGCGCTTCCTGGACTCCCTGCCGGCGTACGGGGACCTGGTCCAGGTTCGCGTGGGATCCATGCGGGCGCTTGTCGTGTGCCACCCGGAGTTGTACCGCCAAGTCCTGGTGGACGACCGGACCTTCGACAAAGGCGGACCGTTCTACGACGCGGCCCGGGACGTCATCGGTGACGGTCTGGCGACGTGCCCGCACAGTACGCACCGCAGGCACCGGCGTCTCACGCAGCCCGCCTTCCACCACACCCGTATTCCGGGCTACGCCGCCGTGATGACCGAGGAGATCACCAGACTCGTCGGATCCTGGCGCGACGGCCGACGTGTGGACGTATTCGCCGAAATGGCCGAGCTCACGGGACGCGTGGCCAGTGGGACGCTCTTCGCCGCCAAACAGGGACACGATCGCGCCGACGACACGCGCCACGACCTGGCGACCCTCAGCCAGGGAATCATGTGGCGGACGGTGCTCCCGCGTGCCGTGATGGCGCTGCCCACCCCGGGCAACCTCCGCCACGACAAGGCGAAAGCCCGGCTGCGCGCGACGATCGAGGGATTCATCGCGGACTACCGGCGTGACGGTGTCGATCACGGTGACCTGCTGTCCATGCTGCTGTCCGCCCGCGACGACGAAGGCGGCGGCCTGTCGGACACCGAAGTCCACGACCACGTCCTGGTCTTCTTCCTCGCCGGGTTCGACACCACCGCCGCGACCCTCTCCTGGGTGTTCCACCTGCTCGGCCGGCACCCCGACATCGAGGAACGCCTGCTCGCCGAGGCCGACCAGGTACTGGACGGGCGCGTCGCCACCTGGGAGGACGTCCCGAAACTGAAACTGACGAGCCGGATCATCACCGAAACCCTCCGGCTCTACCCGCCGGGATGGCTCTTCACCCGTGCCGTCACCACCGACACCGAACTGGGCGGGCATCCCCTCAAGGCCGGCACCACCGTCATAGTCAGCCCCCGTCTCCTGCACCACCGCGAGAACCTCTACGACAACCCGCACCACTTCGACCCCGACAGATGGCTCGACCACCCCGGCGGCAATCAACCCCATACGGGATACGCCCCCTTCGGCGGCGGCGCCCGCAAATGCATCGGCGACACCTTCGGTCTCACCGAAGCCACCCTCGCACTGGCCTCCATCGCCACCCGCTGGCAACTCCGCCCTGTTCCCGGCAGCCACGTCCGACCGAGACTCAGGTCCACCCTCGTCCCACGATCACTGGTCATGGAGACCACCACCCGAGAACGAGCCACCTCCGCTCGGACGACCTCCACCTCGTGACCCGGCTTCAACGGTGCGGTACGACCGCGGGCCGGTTGCCGGCGGGCACCGGCGCACCGGACTCCGCGCACGTGCCGGCCGGCACCCTCCCCCGTCAGTCCTCTTCGGACGGTCGGACTGCCGGCGATGTGCGGTGCGCAGGCAATGCACTGGCACGGAGTGTGAGTGTGGCGGGTGGGTGTACACCCGGTCGGGGTTGCCCGGAGATGCCGCCCTGAATGGAACACCTATTCGGGGTGCCACGGCAGGGTGAGATCGCGGTGGTGCGGTTGTGGTGGCGGATTGTGGTCGTGGACTATCGATGCGCACGACGGCGTCGGATTGTCGCCGGGCAATCCGACGCCCGTCTATCGCATCAGCCAGGCGACGGCACCCCCGCCGTTCGTCACTCGCGCGGACGGTTCCGCTCCCTTTGTCGGCACGAACTTCGGCTCGCGCGGCGCGGCCTGGTGGGATCCTGGGCTG
>CBHFOL010000069.1:0-28108 GCA_965995405.1 uncultured Saccharothrix sp. | reverse complement strand
GGTCGCGCAGGTGGTCGTGGACATGCTGGCGCGGGGCTTCGGCGCGGACGTCGCGGTGACCCTGCCGCGCTTCCACAGCGAGGAGCGCAACCACGTGCAGCTGGAGCCGTCCGCCCCGGTGGAACTCGCCGAGGGGCTCGAAGAGCTGGGCAGCACGACGAGTGTGACCACGTACATGTCCCGGGTCCAGGTCGTGGAACGGACCCCGGAGAACCGGCTCGTCGCCGGTGCCGACCCGCGCGGTGGCGCGGGCGTCGGCTGCGTCACGACCTAGGACCAACCCGCGGCCGTCCGCCCGGCCGTGGGGGCTCAACGGAGAGGCAGTGTCATGACCACAAAGCACAAGCGCGGGAGAAACCTGGTCCGCAACGCGTTCGTCGGTGTCGCCGCCGTCGCCCTCCTCGCGGTCGGCTGTTCGTCCGCCGAGGAGAAGACCGGTGGGGCCGGTGACGGCCTGAACCTGGTCGAACCGGGCGTACTGACCCTGATGACCAGCCAGGACGCCCGGCCGACGTCGTTCGTGGAGGACGGCAAGGTGCAGGGCCTGGCCGTGGACATGTGGGAGTACCTCGGCAAGGAGATGGGCCTCAAGGTCGAGTACAAGGTGCTGGCCACCGACACCGGCATGAGCGCCATCGCCGCCGGCCAGCTGGACAGCGCCGCCACCGGCCTGGTCGCCTCGCCGGAACGCAAGAAGAACCTGGACTTCAGCACGCCGTGGATCTACGGCTACTACGGCGTCCTGGTCCGCAACGACTCCAACGTCGGCAAGCTGGACGACCTGAAGGGCCGTTCCGTCGCGGTGACCAAGGGCAGCGACCCGGCCCGGCTGCTGACCGAGAAGTACCCGGACGCGCAGCAGCGCGAGTACGCCGACTCCACCTCGCAGATCGTCGCGGTGAAGTCCGGCCAGGTCGACGCGACCCTGTTGGGCAACAACGGGATCACCGCCGCGATCCAGCAGTACCCGGACCTCAAGGTGGTCGACCAGGTGCCGCTGCCGTACCCGAACGGCTTCCCGGTGAAGAAGGGCAACAGCGCGCTGCTGGCGAAGATCGACGCCGGGATCAAGAAGATGATGGACGACGGCACGTTCGTGTCCATCTACAAGAAGTGGCACCCGAACGCCCCGTTCCCGGAGCGGCTGTTCGAGGACTACCCGGCCCTCAAGGGACAGGTCACCTCCTAGCCCGCGCCGTCCCGGCACCCCAGCACGACCCGAGGTGGACTCCGTGAGCAATTCCTTCGACGACATCATCCGCACGTTCTTCGACCTGGACGTCATGGCGAAGACGCTGCCCGACCTGCTCCTGCGGGGGCTGCCGAACACGCTGCTGCTCACCGCGGGTGCGGTGGCCATCGGCCTGGTCGTCGGCGTCGCCGTGGCGGTACTGCTGCTGTCTCCCCGGTGGTGGTTGCGGTTGCCCGCCATGGCGTACGTGGACGTGCTGCGGGGCGTGCCGGGGTTGCTGGTCATCTTCGTCATCGGCTTCGGCCTGCCGATCGCGGGGATCACCATCCTGGGCCGGGACGCCTACCCGTACGCGATGATCGCGGTCGGCCTCACCGAGGGCGCGTACATGGCCGAGATCTTCCGGGCGGGCATCCAGAGCATCGAGAAGGGTCAGCACGAGGCGGCGCGGTCGCTGGGCATCAGCAGCAGGCTGACCATGTGGCACGTGATCCTGCCGCAGGGCCTGCGCCGCGTGCTGCCGCCGCTGACCGGGCAGGTCATCATCACGCTGAAGGCGACGTCGCTCGTGTACGTGCTGGGTCTGATGCCCGGTCAGCAGGAGCTGTTCGCGGTCGGCCAGTCCGGGACGTCGCAGTACGCCACCATGTCGCCGATGGTGCTGGCCGGCCTGATCTTCCTGGTGATCACCGTTCCCCTGACCCATCTCGTCAACGCCTGGGACAAGCGGATGCGCACCGGGTCGCCCGGGGCCAAGGCCGTTCCCGTGCCTGTGGAAGGAGCCGCCACGTGATCACCGAGACGAAGCGCTCGGCCGTCCGGATCACCGACGTCCGCAAGTCGTTCGGCCGGGTGGAGGTGCTGCGGGGCGTGACGATGTCCGTCCCGGAGGGTGGCACGACGTGCATCATCGGCGCGTCGGGTTCCGGCAAGTCGACGTTGCTCCGCTGCATCAACGGGCTGGAGACCATCGAGAGCGGCGAGATCAAGGTTGGTGAGACGGTGGTCGGCGCGCCGTCCACCGACATGGACCGGCTGCGGGCCAGCGTCGGGATGGTGTTCCAGCAGTTCAACCTGTTCCCACACCTGTCCACTTTGGACAACGTGACGCTCGCGCTGCGGAAGGTGTTGCGGCTGGGCAAGGAGGAGGCGAACGCCCGCGGGCTGGAGCAGCTGGACCGGGTGGGGCTGAAGTCGTTCGCGAGCCGGCGTCCGACGTCGTTGTCGGGCGGTCAGCAGCAGCGGGTGGCGATCGCGCGGTCGTTGGCGATGCAGCCGCAGGTGATGTTGTTCGACGAGGCGACCTCGGCGTTGGACCCGGAGTTGGTCAAGGGCGTGCTCGGCATCATGCGCGACCTGGCGTTGGAGGGTATGACGATGGTCGTGGTGACGCACGAGATGCGGTTCGCCCGTGAGGTGGCGACCCAGGTGGCGTTCCTGGACGGGGGTGTCCTGGACGCGCTGGACAGCCCCGCCGAGATCTTCGAGAGCCCGGCGACGCCGAGGTTGACGCACTTCCTGTCCCAGGTCCTCTGAGGACAGGACAAGCCCGGGGCCGCCGCGACGGACCCCGCAGTCGCGGCGGCCCCGGTTCCACAAGTCCCGGTCACCGGGACCGACCGGGCGACCGTCGCAACCCGACGTCCCGGTGCAACGGGATTCGGCCGTTCCGTGGATTTCCCGGCAATGCCGTCCGGGCAATGGTGGAGGAGTCGCGGACGACGGGGAGAAGACATGCTCGGACGAATTTCGGGTGCCGCTGTTCTCGTAGCGGGGTTGGGTCTGGTCGGCTTTCCCGCGTCGGCCGCCGGCACGGTTCCGTGCGACACGGCCGCGTTGATCAAGGCCACCGGAGAGTTCAGCGGTCAGTACCGGTTGGCGCCGGACTGCACCTACACGCTCGACACACCGGTCGGCGAGAACGCCTTCCCCGTGGTCACCACGTCCGTCACCCTCACCGGGCACAACACCACGATCAAGCGCGACCCGCGTGCGCCCCGATTCCGGATCTTCCAGGTGGCGCAAGGCGGATCACTGACCCTCGACGGCATCACGGTGACCGGCGGGCACACCCCCGACGCGACCGCGCCGGGCGGGTCGGGCGGCTCCGGCGGGGCGATCGACAACGCGGGCCAGGTGCTGCTGGCGCGGTCGACGCTGTCGGGCAACCGGACCGGTGACGGAGCGCCCGCCGCGCCGGTCGCCGCCGGGCAGGCCGGGGCGAACGGCGGTTCCGGCGGCAGCGGTGGCGCGGTGGCCAACACCGGCACGCTGGTCGTGCGGCAGTCGGTGCTGAAGGACAACGTCACCGGTCGGGGCGCGCGGGGCAGCGACGGCGGCGCGGGCCCGGCCGCGGAGCCGAACGGGGCGGACGGAGGCGAGGGCGGCGACGGCGGGAGCGGCGGCTTCGGCGGCGCGATCGCCAACTGGGGCAACGCGTCCGTGATCGGCAGCACCCTCGAAGGCAACCGCACGGGCCAGGGTGGCGCGGGTGCACACGGCGCTGCGGGTGGTGCTTCGACCACCGGGACCGGCGGCACGGGCGGGAAGATGGGTTCCGGCGGTACGGGCGGCGACGCGGGCGCGATCGGCAGCAGTGGTGTGCTCACGGTCGTCGACACCGTCGTGACGCGGAACGCCACCGGGGACGGCGGGCCGTCGGGCGACGCGGGCGCGGGCGGCCGAGGTGTCCAGGGTGGTTCCGGCGGCGGGGTCTGGGGCGGGCGCGAGTCCCGGTCCGGTGGCCGCGGCGGCGACGGCGGCGGTATTGCCGTGTACTCGAACGGTCCGGTGACCCTTGAGCGGAGCACCGTCGTGGACAACCGCACCGGCAACGGCGGCGCGGGTGGACGCGGTGGGGACGGTGGCGCGCCCGATGGCAAGGCGGGCAGCGGCGCGGTCGGTGGCTACGGCGGCTTCGGCGGTGGTGTCGAGTTCGGTACGGGACCCACGAACCCGATGGCGTGGATCTCCGGCGGCCGGGTCTCCGGCAACCGCACCGGCCATGGCGCGAATGGCGGCGAGAGCGGGCGTGGCGCTTCCGATCTGCGACTCGGCCATGGCGGTTCGGGCGGTGGAGGCGGCTACGGCGCGGGCATCCACGTGGGCAAGAAGCGCAGCGCGCACCTGGAGAAGCTGGCCATCAGCGCGAACACCACCGGCGGTGGCGGCAAGGGCGGACCGAGCCGGGCGACCGGAGGCGAGGCGGGAAGCCCGGGCGAGCGTGGTTACGGCGGCGGCATCGGGGCGTCCTGGTACGTTCCCGACCCGCCGTCGATCGAGTTGCAGGACAACCGGATCAGCGGGAACGAGCCCGACCAGTGCACCTTCGGCGAGTGCTGACCGGAGTGCGATTCGGTGTGGTGGTCTGCCGGGAGTTGTGGTGCTACCTCCCGGCCTTCGCGAACGGGCCCGGGTCGGCGGGCATCGGGCCGGAAACGGCCGGGTTCGCGGGCTGAGTGGATCTCGCCGGATCGCACCCGCCGACCGGATGATCGGGCGATGAAGCACGCCATCCTGTTAGCCGCCGTCCTGATGCTCGCGCCGGCTACCCCGGCGTTCGCCGACGCGAACCCGCACCCGAACTGGACCTCCTGCCGACTGGACGAGAACGACGACGTCGGCAAGGCGATCGACGACGCCGGCGGTCGCTGCGCCGACATCACCGTGCCACTCGACCACGCCGACCCGCGCGGCCGGACGATCACCGTGGCCGTGTCGCGGATCCCGGCCACCAAGCCCAAGCTGGGCACCCTGTTCCTCAACGGCGGCGGCCCCGCGCCCGCGCTGGACACCGGCCTGTTCGTCACACCCGCCCTGAAAGACCTGGCCGCGCGGTACGACCTGGTCGCGATGGACCCCCGCTTCACCGGCCGCAGCAAACCCGCGATCGACTGCCGGTGGGACGACGTCTCCGAGTGGCGGCGGTCGGCCGGCTCGGACCGCGCCGGGTTCGACCGGATGGTCGCGTTCAACCGCGCCCTGGCCGACGACTGCCGCCGCACCAACGCCGCCGAACTGCCCTACGCGTCGACCAGGAACATCGCCCGGGACATGGACGTCGTCCGCCGCGCCATCGGCGAACGCCGCATCTCCTACCTCGGCTACTCGTACGGCACGGCGCTGGGCGTGGTGTACCACGAGCTGTTCCCCGGCCGGCTGGACCGGGTCGTCCTGGACAGCCCGATGGACCTGCGCAAGTGGGGGCCGATGTTCAGCGCCGACCGCGCCCTGGCCAACGAGAACGCGATGCGCGAGTGGGCTGCCTACACCGCCGCCAGAGACAGTACCTACCACCTGGGCACCACCACGGACGCGGTGATCGCCACCGCACGCTCGGTCTTCGCCACCGCCGAACGGGCACCGCTGCGCCTCGGCCAGTTCACTGTGGACGGTTCCATCGCGCCGCTGATCCCGTTCGCCCGCTTCTGGAACGGCAGCGACGCCGGCAACGCCCTCGTCGCCTCGGAGATGCGCCTGCTCGCCGCCGCAGCCGCCGGCGGACAGGTCCAACCGACGCCGGAACTGGCCGCGCTCCTCACCGAGTTCTCCTCCGGCACACTGTCCAGGTTCGGCAGCTCCAACCTGGCGATCATGTGCGCCGACGGCCGCGCGCCCCGCGACCCGGAGTGGTACTGGCGGGACATCCAGCGCAACCGCGCCGCCGAACCGGTGTTCGGGCCGATCGAGCGGAACATCCGCCCGTGTTCCTTCCTGCCGCCGCCACGCGAACCGGCCACCCGGGTGACCCGTGACCTGCCCGCGCTGCTGATCGGTTCGACCCGCGACAACCTCACCCCGTACGTCCAGGCGACCGCGCTGCACGCCGACCTGCGCAGCTCCCGGCTGGTGACGGTGGACGTGCGCAAACACGTGGTGTTCGGCCACCTCGGCAACACCTGTGTCGACGACACCGTGCGCGCCTACCTCGCCGGAGGCCCGCTCCCGCCCGACAAGACCTGCTAACGCGAGCCGCCGCCGTGCTGGAGATACGCCAGCACGGCGGCGACACGTCGGTGCACGGCAGTCTCGGAACCCAAGCCCAGCTTGATGAACGTGGCGTTGATGTGTTTCTCCACAGTGGACTCCGAAAGACCCAGGGCAGTCGCGATCGACCGGTTGGACCGCCCCTGTGCCATCTGCCCCAGGACTTCCAGCTCACGCGGCGTGAGCCGGTCGAGCGGCGAGCCCCCGACCCGACCGCGCAGCAACACTTCCACGATCCGCGCGTCGACCACGGACCGGCCGGCGACCACTTCCCGCAGCGCGCGCAGCACCTCGTCCAGTTCGCCCACCCGTTCCTTCAGCAGGTACGCCAACCCGTCCGTGGAGTCCTGGAACAGGCTGAGCGCGTAGTGCTCGTTCGCGTGCTGCGACAGCACGACGACCCCGATCTCCGGGAACTCGGCGCGGATGGCGTGCGCCGCCTCGATGCCCTCGGTGCCGTGCCCCGGCGGCATCCGGATGTCCACGAGCACCGCGTCCGGCCGCAGTCGGCGCACGGCGGCCAGCAGTTCGACACCGTCGCCCACCGCGGCCGGTACCTCGACCTCCCCGGTGTCCTCCAACAGTCGTCGGGTGCCTTCCCGCACCAGGTAGTGGTCCTCCGCGATGACGACCCGCAGCCGCTCCCGCACCCCTCGCTCCTTTCAGCCCACCGGTTCGCGACTGCTCAGCGGGAACCGCGCGGTGATCGTGGTGCCGTGGCCCGGTGTCGCGGACAGCACGAGCGCACCGCCGACCGCCTCCACCCGGTCCCGCATCCCGGTCAGCCCGGAACCGGCCACCGGGCGGTCCGGTATGCCACAGCCGTCGTCGGCGACCGCCACCACCAGCCGGTCGCCCGAGTGTCCGATGTGGATGTTCGCGGTGGACGCCCCGGCGTGTTTCAGGACGTTGGTCAACGCCTCGGCGATCAGGAAGTACGCCGACTCCTCCACCCCGACGTCGTACCGGGCCGACACATCGGCGGTCACGGTGACCGGGATCGGCAGTCGGCGTGCCCGGGAGCGCACGGCCGCGACCAGCCCCTGATCGCTGAGCAGCGGCGGCTGGATGCCGTGGGCGACCTCGCGCAGCTCGTCGATCACGTGGTAGGCGTCGTCCTGGATCTCGCCCAGCGTGTCGTCCCGGCCGCCCGCGCGCACGATCTCGTTGCGCGCCAGGCGGATCTTCGCCACCAGCGCGACCAGTTCCTGCTGCACGCCGTCGTGGAGCCGCCGTTCCAGTCGTCGTCGCTCGGTGTCCTGCGCTGCGAGGATGCGGGCGCGCGACTCGTCCAACTCCCGTGCCTGCCGCACGTTGTGCACGGCCAACGCGGCCTGCCGGGCGACGGTCGTCACCAGATCCAGGTCGGCCGGGGACATCGGCTCGCCACTTACCTTGGGGCCACAGGAGATCCGGCCCGACTCGGTGCCCGCGTGGGTCAACGGAACCACGATCCCCGGGCCGTCGGCGGAACCGTCGACCGCACGCACCTGCCCGTCCAGTTCTACCGCCACCCACCGCAAACCCAGCCCGCCGCGCACGATCGCCGCCAGGTGCGGCGCGAGTTCCGCCAGGTTGAACGCCCGTTCCAAAGTGCCTCCGAGCCGCGCCAACAGCTCCTGACCGCTGATCTCCGGCCCGAACACCCGCCGCCTCGCCAACGCCGACAACCAGGCCCGGACCGGCGCGAACGCCACCGCCGCGGCCACGGACACCAGCACCACCGCCTCCACCGACACCGCGCCGCCGACCGACAACCCCGGCAACGCGGCGGACGCCACGTAGGCCGTGCCGACCGCGAGCCACAGCAGTCGGTAGGTGACCGACCGGCGCACGACGATGTCCACGTTGAACAGCCGGTCCCGTACGGCCGCGAGCACGATCCCGGTCAGCAACACCAGGCCCTGCAACACGTTGAACGCCAGGATCCACGGCCCCTGCTCGGCCCTGGTCTCGGACAGCCAGATCACGGCGGCCCGCACCGGCACCGCCACCAGCCCGCCGACACCCGCGACCGCCACCCACCGGACCTTCACCCGATCCGCCCGCGACGACCGGGCGAACCGCAGGTAGAACAGCACCAGCCCGACGAGCACCTCGGCCAGTTCCAGCGCGTCGAACAGGAACGGGTTGCGCAGGATCGTGTCCGGCGAGACCGCCAAGACGACCAGGGGGAGCAGCGGAACCAGCCACAACGGCCGCAGCACCAGGCGTTCGTAGCGGTGCCGGTAGTGCCCGTCCGGTAACAGGGCGACCGTGCGCACCATGATCACCGTGGCCAGCATCTCCAGCGGCAGCACCGTGCCGACCACGCCGGGGGAGTACAGCAGGTCACCCCGGCCGAGGAAGTGGACCAGGTACTGCGGCGCGAACACCACCGCCTGAAGGCAGCCGAACAGGAACAGCCGCCGCGCCGTCGGGTGGTCGCCGACCCGCCGCCACGCCACCACGCCGACCGCGAAGAACGGGATCGGGTAGCTCAGCAGCAACGCCGTCGCGGCGACCGGCGCGCTCCCGGCGAGCGCCGTGGTGAGCGCTGTCGCCATCGCGAGGCAGGCGGTGACGGCCGCAGCGCACATCAGGCCGGATCTCACCGGGCCAGTCTGTGGCGGACGGCCACCACGAGGCAAGGAGGACCGCCATGCCGCCATGGCGGAAACCCGCACCTACAGCCGGCGGCCCACCGGGTGTCGTCCGCACATCTCCCGCGCCACAGTGCGGGACATGCGTTTCGCGGTACCGCTCACCGTGCCGGTCGAGATCGACCGCGCCACCGGCACAGCGCTGCCCGGACAACTCGCCGACCGGCTGTGCGACGCGATGCGGACCGGATGCCTGCCGCCCGGCGCGCGTCTGCCGTCGACCAGGACACTCGCCGCCGCCCTCGGCGTCTCACGCGGGGTGGTCGCGGCGTCCTACGACCTGCTCACCGCACAGGGCCGCGTCCACGCCGTCCCCGGCTCCGGCACCTACGTGAGTGGTCACGCCGTCACCAAGCCGACCGCGCCCCCACCGGCCGACGAAACGGACCTGAGCCCCGGCCTGCTGTGCCAGGAAGCGTTCCCACCTGCGGCCTGGCGGTCCGCGTGGCGGCACGCGGCCGGCGCACCGCCACCACCACTCGCCGACCCGCGCGGCGCACCCGAACTGAGGCACGCACTGGCCGTACACCTGTTGTCCGCACACGGGATCCGACTCGACGGCCGCGCCCTCCTGATCACCACCGGTCGCGAAGCCGGGCTGCGCATCGCACCGAACGCCTTGACCTTCGACGGCACCGAGGCCCACCCCGGACCGCCCGACCGGTGCGTGGCCGGCGACTTCAGCGGCCTGTTCGGTCCGACGCTACGAGTCGGGTACGCGGTGGTGCCACCGCCGGCGCTCGCCGTGGAGCAGCCGCCACACGTCGCCCAACTGGCCGTCGCCCGCCTCCTCGCAGGCGGCACGGTGGCGAGCACGATGCGGCGACGCATCCGTGTCCTGACCGGGAAAAGATCCATTGTGGACGAACTGCTGGCCGGACTCCCGCTGGAACACAAGGAACTCGGCACAGTCGAGGTCGCGGGCAAGATGATCGGCTACGGGCACCTACCGGACCGCGATCTCCGCGCCACCCTGACCGCGCTCCGCCGTCAGCTCCGGGCAGCCGGCTCCGGCTGGGGCCGGGCGGTGACCCGCCGCAGCATCGCCGCCGACACGATACCCAGCAGCAGCACGGCGATCGGCAGGATCAGCGTCGCCCGGGTCGCGTCGGTCAGACCGGCCTGAACCGCCTCGGACGCCAGCCGACCCGCCTGCGCGGCGACATCGGGCGGCAGCCCGGGAATCGGCGCGGGCCCGCCCGTGGACCCGAACTCGCCCGCGCCCGCCGCCGCCCGCGCGATGGACTCGGTGAACTTCACCCGGTAGTCCGCCGGCAGCTGCTCGGCCGCGACGGCCGCCTCGTGCGCCACCGATGAGCTGATCCGAGCCTGGAGCAGCACGCCGATCGCGGCGCTGCCCAGCACGCCGCCGACCTGGCGCGCGGTGTTGAAGATGCCCGAAGCGGTGCCCATCAGCCGGGGCTCCACGCGGCTCATCGTGAGGTTGCTCATCGGCGAGAAGATGCAGCCGATGCCCGCCCCGCACACCAGCAGCGCCGGGATGAACGTCCACGGGCTGCTGTCCGGACGGGCCTGCAACGCGATGGCGCCCATGCCCGCCGCGAGCAGCGCGAGCCCGCCCATCACCAGGTAGCGCCCGTCCACCCGGTCCGAGGCCCGGCCCACGAACGGCGAGATGATGCCGGACAGCAGCGACATCGGCGCGGTCAGCGCACCCGCCAGCGTCGGGCTCAGGCCCAGTACGGTCTGGATGTAGATGACCAGCGGCAGGAACATGCCGGTCATGGTGAACCCGACCGTGGCGGCGGTGAGCGTGCCCGCCGAGAAGTTCCGGTTGGCGAACACGGCCAGCGGCACCAGCGGTTCGCGCCTGTTGTAGCGCTGCCACAGCACGAACGCGACCAGCAGCACCACACCCGCGCCGATGATCTCGAAGACCGTGATGCCGCCGGCGACCGTGCCCCAGTCGTAGTGCTGCCCGTTCTGCACCCCGAACACCACGCAGAACAGGCCCGCCGCCGACAGCACGATGCCGAGCACGTCGAACGAGTGCGCGTGCCGGGGCTGCCAGTCCGGCACCAGCAGCGCGGTCGCCACGATCGCGACGACGCCGACCGGCACGTTGACGAAGAAGATCCACTCCCAGCCGAGGCGGTCCACGAGGACGCCGCCGAGCAGCGGCCCGGTGATCGTCGCCAGGCCCGCGACCCCGCCCCACAGGCCCATCGCGGTGCCCCGCTTGGCGGGCGGGAACAGGTGCGAGATGAACGCCAGCGTCTGGGGCGTCATCAGTGCCGCCCCGAGGCCCTGCACGGCACGGGCGGCGATGAGCATTTCCACGTTGCCGGAAAGCCCACACCACAGCGAGGACGCGGTGAATACCACCAATCCCGCCATAAATACCCGTTTAGGGCCAAACCGGTCACCCAGTCGGCTGGTGAACAGCATCGGCACGGCGTAGGTGAGCAGGTAGACGCTGATCACCCACACCACCGCGTTCAACCCCGCGTCGAGCTCGCGCAGCATGTCGGGCACCGCGATGGACACGATCGTGGTGTCCAGCAGGATCATGAAGAAGCCCAGGCAGAGCGCGCCGAGCGCGGCCCACGGATTGGCTTGTCTCGCGGTCATCGATGTCCTCGCCGACGATGCTGAGCCGGAGCCCCGCAGTCCCGGGACGGGATTCGGCCGGTGTGCCGATCGTCGGACAACCGCCCGGTCCACGCCACTTCGGACGCGCGCCCGCCGGTGGTGCGCGGCGCGATGTCCCGACCCGGCTCGTCGATGACGGCGGGTCCGCTGTTCGGCGTGGACTATACGGGTGGGGTCATCCCATGGCCAGCGCATTCGGTCGCCGGCCGAATGCGCTCACCGAGGGTTGTCACCCTCCTCATGTACCCGTTCGCCGTTCCGCGACAGCGCGGAACGCCGGGGAGGGCGAGCCACCAGTCGGCGGACGTCCCGGTGCGCACGGAAATGTCCGGGAATCGGTGGAAGAGCCGGCGGCGATAGACTGCCGCGGTGTCGATCATCCGCAAGGTGCTCGCCCGGCTGCCGGCACCGCTGCGCACCCGGCTGCTGCGGCACCGGGAACTGCTGAAGTTCCTGCTCGTGGGCGGCACGTGCTTCCTGGTCACCGCCGGGGTCAACTACGGGCTCAAGTTCACCGTGCTGAGCGCCAAGCCGGTGACGGCGCTGGTCATCGCCACGATCGTGGCCACCATCGTGTCCTACGTGCTGAACCGCGAATGGTCGTTCCGCACCAGGGGCGGCCGGGAGCGCCACCACGAGGCGGCGTTGTTCTTCCTGATCAGCGGCGTGGCCGTGGCGCTGAACTCGGTGCCGTTGCTGGTGTCCCGCTACGCGCTGGGGCTGGCCCAGCCGGCGGTCGGCCTGGTCGTCCAGGAAATGGCGGACTTCGTCGGCGGCATGATCCTCGGCACGCTCCTCGGCACGGTGTTCCGCTGGTGGGCATTCCGCCGCTGGGTGTTCCCGGTGCGGGCCGAGGAGCCCGCCGATCCCGTCGACCCGCCCGCCGACTTGGACCAGGCCGCGTGACGCGGCCCTAGCCGATCGCCCGCCACTCCGCGTGGCGCGCGCGTTGCCGCACCGGGTCGGCGACGGGAGCGGCGGCGATGAGGCGTGCCGTGTAGGGGTGTTGCGGCCGGGTCAGGACTTCGACCGCCGGGCCCTGCTCCACGATCCGCCCGTCGCGCAGCACTGCGACGCGGTCGGCCAGCCGTTCGACCACCGCCAGGTCGTGGCTGATGAACAGGCACGCGAACCGCAGCCGCTCCTGCAACGACCGCAACAGGTCGAGCACCCTGGCCTGCACCGACACGTCCAGCGCGCTGGTCGGCTCGTCGGCGATCAGCAGCGCCGGGTCCAGCGCCAGGGCACGGGCGATGCCCACCCGCTGCCGCTGCCCACCGGACAACTGGTGCGGGTAGCGGGACCGCAGCGACACGTCCAGCTGCACGAGTTCCAGCAACTCGTCCACCCGCCGTTCGACGTCGATGTCTCCGGGGTGCAACAACAACGGCTCGGCGATGGTGCGCGCCACCGTGGCCCGCGGGTTGAGCGACGACGTCGGGTCCTGGAACACCACACCGACCCGGCCACGCGCGGCACGCCGTTCCGCCCGCCGCAACGACGCCAATTCCCTGCCCGCCACCGAAACCCGGCCGGACGTGGGGGAGCGCAGGCCGGTGATCACCGACGCCAGCGTGCTCTTGCCGGACCCGGACTCGCCGACGAGCCCCAGCACCTCGCCGGGCTCGATGTGCAGGCTCACCCCGTCCACCGCGCGCACCCCGGGCAACCCGAACCGCCCGCCGTACACCACCGACACGTCGTCCACCACGAGCGCGGCCTCCGACGACGGCTCGACCGGCACGCAGACCGGCGCGGAACCCCCGTCGGGCTCGCTCAGCGACACCACGGCCGACAGCAGCTCCCTGGTGTACGGGTGCTCCGGCCGGGCGAACACGTCGACCACACCGCCCTGCTCGACCACCTCGCCGTCCTTCATCACGGAGACCCGGTCGGCCAGGCCCGCCACCACGCCCATGTCGTGCGTGATGAGCAGGATCGCCACGTCGAGCCGGTCACGCAGGTCCAGCAGCAGGTCGATGATCTCCGCCTGCACGGTCACGTCCAGCGCGGTCGTCGGCTCGTCGGCGATCAGCAGCGCCGGCTCGCAGGCGACGGCCATCGCGATGACGATCCGCTGGAGCTGCCCGCCGGACAGCTCGTGCGGGTAGGCGCGCAGCCGTCGCTCCGGATCGGGCAGACCGACCAGCTTCACCCGCGCCAGCGCGCGTTCCGGGGCCCGGGCCGCACTCCCCGGCCGGGGCGCGCGCACCGCCTCCCCCAGCTGGTGGCCGACGGTGAACACCGGGTTCAGCGCGCTCATCGGCTCCTGGAACACCACGCCGACCCGGCCGCCGCGCACCGCGCGCAGCTCGGCCGGGCTCATCGAGTACAGGTCCCGCCCGTCCAGCAGGGCGCTCCCGGACAGCCTGGCGTTGTCGGGCAGCAGTCGCAGCAGCGACATCGCCGTCACGGTCTTGCCGGAGCCGGATTCGCCCACCACGGCGAGGACCTCGCCGGCGGCCAGGGACAGCGTGACGCCCCTGACCGCCGGCCGGTTCCCGCCGCCGAACTCCACCGTGACGTCGCGCAGAGCCAGCAGCGGTTCGCTCACGGGGCCAGACCCACCTGGAGGTAGTTCGGGTACGCCGGGAAGTCGGCGATGAACAGGTTGGCCACCTTCGACCCGCGCAGGAACGAGTTGCGGGTGTAGATCAGCGGCACGATCGGCGAGTCCTGGAGGATCTTCTTGTCCAGCGCCGCCCACTTGCGGCCCGCCTCGGCCGGGTCGACCGTCGCCTGCGCCTCGCCGATCAGCCTGTCCACCTCGGCGTTGCGGTAACGGGACAGGTTGTACCCGCCGCCGCCGATCTCGGAGGACGCGAACAGCGGCTGGATGTTGGCGTTGGCGCTGGGGAAGTCCGGCTGCCACGAGGCGTAGGTCAGGTCGAACGTCGCCGTGGCGGAACCGCTGGTCGCCTCGGTGTAGGCGTCGCCTTCCAGGGTGCGGATGTTGGTCTGGATACCCGCCCGCGCCAGTGATGCCTGGAGCGCCTGCGCCTTCTCCGGCGCGTTGTTCGAGTTGTCCACCACGAAGTCCAGGTTCGGCAGCCCGTTCGGGAAACCGGCCTCGGCCAGCAGCTTCTTCGCCTTCTCCGGGTCGCCCGCCGGGGGAGCGGGGAACAGGTCGAACTTCTCCCGGCCGGCGATGCCCTCGGTGATCAGCGTGGTGGCGACGTCGCCCGCGAGCTGGGCGTTGCCGGCGGACGCGATCTGGAACGAGGTCTTGTCGACCGCGTACTGGAACGCCTCGCGCACCTTCGGGTTGTTCAGCGGGGCCTTCTCGGTGTTCAGCGCCAGGTACGCCAGCGCGCCGGACTTCGACGTGACGACGCGGTCCTTGGCCGACGCGTTGGTGGTGAGCTGCGCCAGCTGCGCGGCCGAGACGAACGACGAGCCGAACGCGAACCGGTCGTCACCCGTGTCGGCGGTGAGCCGCTGCGAGATCACCGACGCGTCCTGGGCGAGCTGGAACACGATCTCGTCGGGCAGTCCCGCGCGCACCTGGTCGGTCTTGGGGTCCCAGTGCTGGTTGCGGGTCAGCCGCGCCTCGACGCCCTTCTGGTACTTGGCCAGTTGGTACGGCCCGGAGGCCACCGGGTGCTCGGCGTAGTCCGGTTCCGCGCCCTTGCCCTTGGGCACCGGGGCGAACGCGGGCGTGCTGACCACCCACGGCCAGTCGCCGTACGGCCGGACCAGGCGGAACTTGATCGTCCGGGCGTCCGGCGTCTCGATGCCCTTGAGCTCCGCGCCCTCGAACGGGCCGCGGTAGTCCGCGCCGCCTTCCAGCAGCTGCTTGTGGTAGCCCAGACCGCCGGAGAACGCGGGCGCGAACGACCGCTCCACGCCCCACTTGACGTCCTCGGACGTGATCGGCGTGCCGTCGCTGAACTTCAGCCCCTCCTTGAGGTTGAACGTCCAGGTCTTGCCGCCGTCGTCGGTCTTGCCCTCGTCGGCCAGGTCCGGCACCACCTTGGCCTGCTCGCCCGGTTTGTTCAGCCAGCCGGTGAGCCTGCGGTGCACCAGCGCGAGCGACGTGATGGCCAGGTTCCCGCTCTTGGCGGGGTCGAAGTTGACCGTCTGCCCCTCCGACAGGATGCGCAGGGTGCCGCCCTTGGTCGCGGTCGTCTGCGCGGACCCCTGCGGCTGCTGGTTGGCGCCGCAGGCGGTCAGGGCCAGTACGCCCGCCAACGCGGTCGCCATGGCCAAGCGACGTCTGGTCATCTCGGTTGTCTCCTATGCGGGTTTCGCGGGGTCAGGACAGGCGGGCTCGGGGATCGAGCACGCCGTAGCAGAGGTCGACCACGACGTTGGCCGTGACGATGAGGAACGCGGCGAACAGCGTGCAGCCCAGCAGCAGCGGCAGATCCCGCGTGCCGACGGCGTCGATCAGCAGGCCGCCGACGCCGGGAAGGCCGAAGACGCGTTCGGTGATCACCGCGCCGCCGAGCAGCGCGCCGAGGTCGACGCCGAACACGGTGACGATCGGCAGCAGCACGTTGCGCAGCGCGTGTTTGCCGATCACCTTGGTCTCGGTGAGGCCCTTGGCCCGCGCGGTGCGGATGTAGTCCTCGCCGAGGGTGTCCAGCATCTGGGTGCGGGTGAGCCGCGTGTAGTAGGCGGCGTGCGAGAACGCGAGCACCGCCCACGGCAGGACCAGCCGCCACGCCCAGTCGACCGGGCTGGTGGTGAACGGCACGTAGCCGCCGACCGGCACCACGTCGAGCGTGAACCCGAACAGCAGGATGCCGAGCAGTCCCACCAGGTAGACCGGCGCGGACACGCCCGCGACCGACGACGCCAGCGCGATCCGGTCCCACACCGTGCCGCGCCTGAGCGCCGCGCCGACACCCGCGCCGACGCCCGTGACCAGCCACAGCAGGGCCGCGCCGATCGCCAGCGACGCGGTGACCGGCAGCCGTTCGCCGATCAGCGTGAGCACCTCGGTGTTCTGCGCGAACGAGTACCCGAAGCACGGCGCGTCGCAGACGATCGCGGTCGGCCCGCTGCCGAACGTGCGGCCGGCGAAGATACCGCCCACGAAGTCCAGGAACTGCTGCCACCACGGGTCGCCGTAGCCCATGAACTCCCGGGCGAGCGCCAGGTTCTGCGGGGTGCACGGCCGGCCGCACGCCTGCTGCGCCGGGTCGGCCGGCACCAGGTAGAACACCGCGTACGTGCTGAACGCGACCAGGAACAGCACCAGGACCGCGCCCGCGAGCCGGATCCCGACGAACTTGAGGGTCGCCATCAGCGCGTCACCGCCGTCCGCGGGTCGAGGGCGTCACGCAGCCCGTCGCCCAGCACGTTGAACGCCCAGGTCGCCAGGAACAGCGCGGCACCGGGGAACACCAGGAACATCGGGTCGGTGGCCACCCAGTCGATGGCGGCGCTGATCGCCCGGCCCCAACTGGGTGTGGGCGGCGGGATGCCGAGCCCGAGGAACGACAGCGCCGCCTCCAGGCCGATCTTGCCCGGGATGGACAGCGTGGAGATCACGATGATCGGGCCCCACAGGTTGGGCAGCAGCTCGTGCCGGAACACGTGCGCCGGTCCCGCGCCCAGCGACCGGGCGGCCGAGACGAACCCGCGCGTGCGCAGGGTCAGCGTCTGGGACCGGACGATCCGGGCGATCGCGGGCCAGCCGAAGAACCCGATGACCACGATCAGCAGCAGCGGTCGCGGCACCTCACCCGGCACCACGGCGGCCAGCGCGATCATGAACACCAGGTACGGGAAGCCCAGCAGCACGTCGGCGGTCCACATCACCAGCCGGTCCACCGCGCCGCCCAGGTAGCCCGCCGCCGCGCCGAGCACCACGCCCACCAGCACGGACAGCGCGGTCGCGGCCAGCCCGATCAGGAACGACGTACGCGCGCCGTGCGCGACGATCGCGAACAGGTCCCGGCCGGTGAGCGGCTCGACGCCGAACCAGTGGTCGCCGCTCACCCCGCCGAGTGCTCCGGCGGGTGCGCCCGTGGCCGGGTCCAGCGCGTCGGTGCGGTACGTGTACGGGTCCTGGCCCTCGATCGCGGTCAGCACGTCCGCCCCGACGGCGAGCAGCGCCAGCAGCGCGATGGTGATCGCGCCGGCCAGCGCCCAGCGGTCCCGGCGCAGCACGGAGCGGACGGCGGTCCACGACGAGCGGACACCGTTGGCGGACGGGGAATCTGACACGCGCACCTGACCTCGACAGTTGGCGAAACGGGCCTCACCCTAGGTCGGTCCGGATTGGCGTGGACCAACTCCCACGACGTGGGAAGTGTGACCCAGGCCGCCCGCCGACCTCGGGTTTTGGTGTTTTCGCTGGTCATTTCGGGTGGTCGGACGTCCACTGTGGAGTGTCGGTAGCCGACATTTCCGAGGATATCGGCAAAACCGCGCCGGGTGACCTTGGGCACGCGACCTGGATTCGGTCGCGGTAGCATCGCGGTACGGGGTCGAGAGGCGCTGCGACGGACCGGTGTCCGCCACGCTCGGTCCCCGGCACGTGCACCAAGGGCGCCTCCGTTCGACCTGGAGGCGTTGGGGTGTCCGTACTGGTCGGCCGGGTGGCCGCGCTCCACCGGTACCCGGTCAAGTCGATGGCGGGCGAGGCCCTGCCGCACACCGAGGTGTCCTGGCACGGCCTGACCGACGACCGCCGCTGGGGCTTCGTCCGCGAGGACCAGGTGCGCAACGGTTTCCCGTGGCTGACCCTGCGCCAACAGCCTGGTCTGGTGCGCTACCGCCCGCGCCTGGTGGGCCGGTCGGTCGTCGTGCGCACCCCCGCCGGACGGGAATACGACGTCGCCGATCCCGAGTTGGCCGCGCTGCTGGGCGCCCGTCCGATGAAGCTGGACCGGGGCGCGTTCGACTCCGCGCCGGTGTCGCTGCTCGGCGTGCGGAGCGCCGCGGCGGTGGGTGCGCCGGATGTCCGGAGGTTCCGGCCGAACGTGCTGATCGACGCCGAGGGCGAGTTCGCCGAGGACACCTGGGTCGGCGGGACGGTCCGGATCGGCGATGCCGTGCTCCGCGTCGACCGCAAGGACAGGCGGTGCGGGGTGGTGTCCGTGGACCCGGAGACGGGCGAACGCGATCCGTCCGTGCTGCGGGCGGTCGCACGCCTGCACGACATGACACTCGGCGTGTACGCGTCGGTCGTCGTGCCGGGCGGGATGGCGGTGGGGGACGAGGTCGTGCTGTCCCGGGTGGAATCGGGCGCTAGCCGGACTCCTGCCCGGTAAGCCCGGCGGACCGGACGCGGCGACCTGTGGCACGCCGACCTGTACAGCCCCACGACGTTGTCAGGTCTCGCCGTTCGGATGTCCGGACATCAATGCCGGACAACGGCCCTGACAGCCGGTGGCGGACAGGGGTCGCCTCCGACACGCGATCCCGCCGCCCCGACAGTGCCGGGACGGCGGGATCCGGGCACGCCTACTCGACCGGTAGCCCGCCGACCGGGCAGTCGGCGATGCCGATCGTGTCGCGGGTGATCGACTCGACGTTCTCCTGTGCCTTCTTCGCGTCGGTGACCCACGTCTTGTAGAAGTCGAACGGGCAGTCGGCGACGCCCTTGTCGCCGTCGCCCGCCGCGTGCACGCCGGAGTAGCCCCGGTGGAGGAGCTTGAACAGGTGGTTCTGCGACTGGTCGTACCGGCGGGCGTCGCGGATCGCCGTCACCGACAGCTGCGCGTACTGGATGCCGTACTCCTCCTCGCCGGTCTCGCCGAGCGTGCGCCCGTCGAACCCGATGATCGAGGAGTGGCCGAAGTAGGAGTACACGCCGTCGAACCCGGCGGCGTTGGCCACCGCCACGTAGCAGTTGTTGGCCCACGCCATCGCCTTGGCCATCAGCACCTGCTGGTCCTTGGCCGGGTACATGTAGCCCTGGCAGCGCACGACCAGCTCCGCGCCCTTCATCGCGCAGTCCCGCCAGATCTCCGGGTAGTTGCCGTCGTCGCAGATGATGAGGGAGATCTTCAGGCCCTTGGGCCCGTCCGTGACGTACGTGGAATCACCGGGGTACCAGCCCTCGATCGGGCACCACGGCAGGATCTTGCGGTACTTCTGCACGATCTCGCCGGCCGAGTTGATCAGCACGAGGGTGTTGTACGGCGGTTTGTTCGGGTGGTCCTCGTGCCGTTCGCCGGTGATCGAGAAGACGCCCCACGTGTTCGCCTCGCGGCACGCCGCCGAGAAGATCTCCGTCTCCTCGCCGGGGATCGACGCCGCCGTGTCGTACATCTCGCCCGGGTCGTACATGATGCCCTGGGTCGAGTACTCCGGGAAGATCACCAGGTCCATGCCGGGCAGCCCGGTCTTCATGCCGACCAGCATCTCGGCGATCCGGCGCGCGTTGTCCAGCACCTCGGCCTTCGTGTGCAGCCGGGGCATCTTGTAGTTCACCACCGCGACGCCGACGGTGTCGGGGCCGGATGAGATGTCACCGTGTCGCATCAGCTCTCCTTGACCAGAACGGGTTGGGGTACCGACGAAGTCCGCCGCGCGAGCACGGCGGCCAGCGCGACCAGTGCCACGGCGAGCGCGGCGGCGAGCAGACCGGTGCCCGCGTCCGAGCGCAGCGAGCCGGTCATCGCGAGGAACGCGGGCAGGGTGCAGGTCGGCTGGCTGAGCAGCACCACCGCCCACCCGGTGAACGGGGTCAACTCAGTGCGGCCGAGGCCGAAGACCAGGAAGAACAGCGCCCACAGCAGCGCCCAGGACAGCCAGATCACGCCGAACACCGGGTCGTCGGCGCGGAAGAACGAGATCCCGGCGTACACCACCGCAGCGCCCGCCACGAACAGCGAGAACCAGCCGATGCCCTCGGGTTCGAGCCCGGCCAGGTTGGCGATGCCGACGTACAGGTAGGTGAAGCCGAACAGGTACAGGCCGGACGCGGCGAGCACGGCGTCCGGGTTCCCGCCCGCCTGGATGATCAGCACGGTCGGGGTGACGCACTGTAGTCCGCCGACGAACAGGTTGAGCGCGGCGGCCGACCGCGCGGGCACCTTGCCGAGCAGTGCCACGCCGTTGACCAGCAGCACGGCACCGACGTAGAGCAGGCCGACGTTGCCCATCGCGCCTCCTATTACCACCACGCCGAATATTTTCAGCTGAAGGTAAGTCGCCGGCACGGGCGAGTCAAGGGGCCTGTCACGGGGGATCTGTGGACGGCGAAAGTCGTGGCAGGCGAGTCAGAGCCGGGTGATCACGTCGAAGTCGTAGCCGTCCGCCACGGCCAGGTGCACGTACTGCTCGGCCTGCTGCCCGTGGAACTCCACCGTCCCACGTGGACCGTGGTAGGCCACGCCGTCGATGGCCGCGTTCAACTCCGGCAGCCGCGCGGTGCCCGCCCGGCGGACCAGGCTCGCCAGCGTGCGCAGCCCCTCGTAGCAGGACTCCGCCGCGTTGTTCAGCGCGGGCGCGGTCGGCCCGTGCAGGCCAACGTACCGGCCCAGCAGGTCCATCGCGTCGGCGTTCACCATCGACCGGAAGTAGGCCGCCGACACGAACAGGTTTCGGGTCGCGCCGAAACCGCTGGCCAGCAGCATGTTCTCCTCCATCAGCGGGCTGAACCGGACCAGCCGCTCGTGCAGGCCGCGCGCCGCGAACCGCCGGTTGAACTCGACCGCGTCCTGACCGACCAGCAGCATCAGCACGCCGTCGCACGCCGACCGCTCGACCCGTTGCACCAGCCCGGTCAGGTCGCCGGAGCCCAGGCTCACGAACGCCTCGCCCGCGATCCGCAGGTCCAGCTCGTGCGCGTACCGGCGGACCGCCGCCGTGGACGTGTGCGGCCACACGTAGTCGTCGCCGACCACGAACCAGCTCCGCACACCCACGTTGTCCCGCAACCACTTCAGCGCGGGCGCGAGCTGGAGCCGGGGCGTCTCGCCGCAGCAGAAGATGCCGGGACGGCGTTCCCCGCCCTCGTACAGCGAGGTGTAGACGTACGGCAGGCGCCCGGCGACGACCGGCGCGATCGCGTTGCGCACCGACGAGATGTGCCAGCCGCTGACCGCGTCCACCCGCCCGGCGGTGACCAGGTCACGCACGTCCGCCGCGATCCGGTCCGGCGCGCCGCCGCCGTCGACCACCTCGAACGACACTTCGCGCCCGAGGATGCCGCCCTCGGCGTTGAGCTCGCGCGCGGCCAGGTCGGCGATCGCCTCGCAGGACGGGCCGAACAGACCGGCCGGCCCCTGGAGGGGGATCACCAGGGCGACCCGCCAGTCGGCTCGGGCGTCTCGTGCGGCGACTCCTGCCATCCGGACACTCTCGACCCTCGGCTTTTGGTTTCAGGTGGAAGTCTTACAATCGGTGCCAAGTTACGCAAGAGGGAGGGCCCGTGCAGGAGCCGTTGACCACGGCGCTGACCAGGGCGGTCCGCGCGGTGACCAATCACGTCGAAGCGGTGCTGAGCCCCGAGGGCCTCACCCTCGACCAGTGGCTGGTGCTCGCGGCCCTGGCCGAGGAGCGCGGCCTGACCATGACGGAGCTGACCGCACGGTCACCGGCCAGCGGCCCGACCCTGACCCGGGTGGTGGACAAGCTGGTCGCCACGGCGACCGTGTACCGCGAGGTGGACCCGGAGGACCGCCGCCGGGTCCGCGTCTACCTCAGCCCGCGCGGCCGGGCGCTGCACAAGCGGGTCGCCGGCCGGGTGGCGGAGGTCGAACGCGAGCTGCTCGGCCGGTCCGGGCCGAAGGTGCTGGACCTGTTGCACCGCCTCGCCGACAGCTGAGTCCACTGTGGACTTTCAGGCGGCGTCGGCACCGACGATGCGCAGGGCGAACCGGGCGTAGTGGTCGGCGACCACGGCGGCGGGGTAGGGCTGTTCCGGGCCGAACCACTGGGCGACCTGCATGTCCATGCCGGCGATGGCGGTCGCGGCGAGCGCCGGGTCGGGCACCGAGAACTCGCCGTCCGCGACGCCCTGCGCCAGTATGTCGTGCAGCAGCCCCCGGCACGCCGTCCGCAGTTCCATCGCGGGCGCGATCCGGGCGGGGGAGAGTGCGTGGAGCTCGTTGTTGAGGACCACGGCCAGCAGCGGGTACTGGGCGTGGGCCAGGACGTGCGCGCGGACCAGCGCGGCCAGTTGCGCGGACGCCGTGCCGTCCGCCTGCCGCACCGCGCCGGTCAGCCGGGTGTGCAGCTCGCGGTGCCCGATGAGCACCAGCTCGGCGAGGACGTGCTCCTTGGACGGGTAGTGCGCGTAGAGCGTCGCGGAGTTGACGCCCACCCGGTCCGCGATCCGGCGGATCGACGTCCCGTGGAACCCGGTCTCCGCGTAGAGCGCGAGCGCGGCCTCCAGGATCCGGCCCCTGGTGCCCGCCGGCGTCACGCCCTCGGGCAGCGCGACCGGCACCGCCGCGACCCGGTGGGGCTGCCAGCCCGGAACGTCCACGCCCTGGGCGTGGACGTCCGGCACTTCCACGCTCGGCACGTCGATGCCCCGAGCGTCCGCGCCCGGAACGTCCACGGGAGCCTCCTCGGACCCGGCCGGCACGCCGACCGGTCGATTGGTTGACAGCCCGGAGTCCATAGCGCATTGTATCGTTTCAAGGCCAACCAATCGATCGGTTGGCGGAAATCGGGCACCGCAAGGTGGCGGCGTCGAAGGAGTCACGCGTGAGCAGTCCGCATGTCAACCTCGCCTCGATCCTGGTCGAGTCGGCGGCCCGCTTCCCCGATCGCACGGCGGTCAAGCTGGACGACGCCACCCTCACCTACGCCGAGCTGGACGACGCCACCGCCCGCGTCGCGGCACTCCTGCGGGACGCCGGCGTGGAGCCCGGCGACCGGGTCGGCCTGCTGCTCCCGAACGTCCCGGTGTTCGCGGTCCTGTACTACGGGATCCTGCGGGCCGGCGGCGTCGTGGTGCCGATGAACCCCCTGCTCAAGTCGCGCGAGATCGAGTACCACCTGGCCGACTCCGGCTCCGTCCTGCTGCTGGCCTGGCACGCGTACGAGGAGGAGGCGGCCAAGGGCGCGGCGGCTGCCGGCGCGCGGTGCATGCCGATCGACCCCGCCGGCTTCGCGACCACCCTCGCCGCCCACGCGCCGGAGACCGACGTCGTCCCGCGCGAGCCGTCCGACACGGCGGTGATCCTCTACACGTCCGGGACCACCGGCCGCCCCAAGGGCGCCGAGCTGACCCACGACAACCTGGGCCGCAACACCGAGGTGACCCGCACCACCCTGGTCCACCTCACCGAGCACGACGTGGTCTTCGGCGGCCTGCCGCTGTTCCACTCGTTCGGCCAGACCGTGGGCCTGAACACCACCATCGCGGCGGGCGCGTGCCTGACCCTGCTGCCCAGGTTCGACCCGGCGAAGGCCCTCTCGATCATCCGGGAGGACGGCGTCACCGTGTTCGCGGGCGTGCCCACCATGTACGGCGCGCTGCTCGGCCTGCCGGAACGCGGCGGCTGCGAGTCGCTGCGGGTGTGCGTCTCGGGTGGCGCGGCGCTGCCGGTCGAGGTGCTGCGGGCGTTCGAGGACGCGTTCGGCTGCACCCTGCTGGAGGGCTACGGCCTGTCCGAGACGTCGCCGGTCGCGTGCTTCAACCACCCCGACCGCCCGCGCAAGGCGGGCAGCATCGGCACGCCCGTCGCCGGCGTCGAGATGCGGGTGGTCGACGGCGAGGGCCGCGAGGTGTCCGACGGCGGGACCGGCGAGATCGCGATCCGGGGCCACAACGTGATGAAGGGCTACTGGCGCAAGCCCGAGGCGACCGCCGAGGCCATCCCGGACGGCTGGCTGCGGACCGGCGACATGGGTGTCCGGGACGCGGATGGCTACTTCCGCATCGTGGACCGCAAGAAGGACCTGATCATCCGGGGCGGTTTCAACGTGTACCCCCGGGAGGTCGAAGAGGTGCTGTACGAGCACCCGGCGATCGCCGAGGTGGCCGTGGTCGGCGTCCCGCACCCGGTGCACGGCGAGGAGATCGTCGCGGTGGCCGCCCTCAAGGCGGGTGCGAGCGCCACGCCGGACGAGCTGCGCGAGTTCGTCAAGGCCCAGGTCGCGCCGTACAAGTACCCGCGCGTGGTGCAGATCGTGGACGCGCTGCCCAAGGGGCCCACCGGCAAGATCCTCAAGCGCGAGATCAAGCCCGCCGACGTCGCGTTCTGACGCCCGGTGCCGGGCGCGGGCCGATCAGGTTCGCGCCGGCACCCGGCGGAATATGCACGCGGTGGCATCTGTTTGATTCAGGTCGACTTCGGTCCGGGACTGCCGGGTAACGCGCGGGTGGATTGTGTTCGGGCCGCCCGGTCGCCGTGAGTCGGCCGATCCGTAGAACTGCGGACGGGTTCCGGCCTGGCCAGGCGGCGGCGGAGGTCGGCATCCTATCCGCTCCGCCGCGGGCCGGCGCTCTGATTGTCCCATTTGGCGGCGTGACGCGAAGCGCACCCCCGGTGGTCGGAGGTGCCGCCATCCGGTGGTTGTCGTGCGCCGGGATTGTTTTTCCGGCTGTCGAGCCTTTCGGTGGGGTGTCGGCATCTGGTAGACCGGTTCGTGGTGGTTTCACCCTCGCTCCGGTGCGCGTCCGTCGGGAAATCTGTGCGCATCCGGAGCCGGGGTGTGAAGTGGCTCGCGCTGGGGATGATTCGCATGGGGAGCGGTCCGACAACTGGGGTCGACCGCGTGATGTTGTGACCGGACTCACGCCCGTTTTCGGACGGGTTGGGGTCGAGCGGTGGTTCGACTGCATGCCCCGACCGGAAGCCGCGCCGGTCCGGGGAAAGTCGCGGCGATCCGCAGCAGAGGTCTGGACAACGAGGGGGCGTTGTGTTGCGCATTCATTTCACCGTCGAGGATTTGGCCCGACTCCGGATGGTCACCACGCTGGGTCCGGTGGCGGAGAGCGTTTTCGCGCTCGACCTGTTCGGCCGGCCGGGTGTCGCCCGGTTCCGGGGCTGGCGCAAGGACGTCCGGAACCGGTTGGGCAACCGGGTGGGCGACGCCGAGCGATGGGCCGGCCGCCGTCGACCGCTGGAAGAGTCGCTGTGGCTGCTGGAGTCCCGCGCCGACCAGCGCGAGGACGACCGCGCCCGCAGCCGGGTGGCGGCCGAGGTGTTCGAGTTCTGCCAGGTCGGGGTGCTGCCGTACTGGCAGCGGGTGCGCGGTCACCTGGGCTCGGCGCGGGACGCCTGCGGCCGGATCGGGATCGCCAACGGGGTGGAGAGCCTGCTCGCCAACCTGCACCCCAGGCTGCACTGGAACGCGCCGGTCCTGGAGGTCCCGGACGAGCCGGACCGGGACGTCCACCTGGACGGACGTGGCTTCGTCATCGGCTTGTCGCTGTTCCTGCACGGCAGGTCGGGCGTGCTGATCGACGCGGAACGGGAGACCGGGCTGCCCGCGCTGATCGTGTCGGTGCCGGTGGACCCGGCGCTCACCGACGACCTGTGGTCGGCGGCCGGCTCGGACGACCAGGCGCTGAGCGCGCTCGTCGGGCACACCAGGGCCGCCGCGCTGCGGGCGCTCGCGGACAGCTGCACGACCGGTGAGCTGTCGCAACGGCTGGGGATCTCGCTGGCCGGCGCGAGCAAGCACGCCACGGTGCTGCGCCGGGCGGGCCTGGTGACCACCGCCCGGAACCGGAACACCGCGCTGCACACGCTGACGCCGCTGGGGTCGGCCCTGCTGGACAGCCGGAGCAGCGAGCTCGCCGAGCTGTCCGCGTGACCGCCCGGGTGGCGGAGCTCCGGGCGCGGTGCGTTGCGGATATCGGCCGGCATTCGGGTGATGTCCGGTCAACTGGCAATTGGTGAAATCGCCCACGGTTCGCCGGAAGTCACGGCGGTTCCGGCCGGACGCGCAATGCCGCGTGGTTTCCGGTCGGGCCCTCCGGGAACCCGAAGGCGTCCCGGACCCGGCCCGGTGACACCATTCCGCAGGTGTCGCCCGGGCCGGGTGTTGCCAAGATCACCAACCGTCCCGCCCCAGGTCGGGGCCCGTCCGTGGGCCGGGACGAACTGCGAGTGGAGTTGCCATGGCGCACAGCGGACTCCGCGTGGTCCTCGCCGAGGACGCGGTCCTGCTGCGGGAAGGGCTCGTCGGACTGCTGGGCAGGTTCGGCCACCGGGTGGTGGCCGCCGTGTCCGACGCGAATGCGCTGGTCGAGGCGGTCGAGGAGCACGACCCGGACATCGTGGTCACCGACGTGCGGATGCCGCCCGGTTTCACCGACGAGGGCCTGCGCGCCGCGATCGGCCTGCGCACCCGTGACCCGGACCGGAAAGTGCTGGTGCTGACCCAGTACGTGGCCACCGCGTACGCGTTCGAACTGCTCGAATCCGAGGGCCGCGACGTCGGGGGAGTGGGCTACCTGCTCAAGGACCGGGTCGGCGCGGTGGGCGATTTCGTGGCCGCGGTGGAGCGGGTCGCCGCTGGTGGCACGGTCATCGACCACGAGGTGGTGCGGCAACTCCTGCGCCGGGAACGCGCGGACCGGCCGTTGAGCCGGCTCACCGGGCGCGAGGCCGAGGTGCTGGCGTTGATGGCGGAAGGCCGGACGAACGCCGCCATCGCCAACGCGCTCTACATCAGCCAGGCCGCCGTCGCGAAGAACATCGGCTCCATCTTCGTGAAGCTGGGTATCTCCGACCCGGAGGGCAATCACCGGGTATTGGCCGTGCTCACCTATCTGCGCGGCTGACCGTTCGGCAGTGGCCCGTTCGGGCGGGATTGCCCGCGCGGTCATTCCGTCGTTCGCCTGCCGACGGCTTGTGGCGGATCCTACGGTAATGTCCGGATGATGTGGAAGTAGTGCTTTCCATAGTGTCCGGGTAGAACTAGGTCTACCGCCGAAAGTTGTCATCCGGATGGGCTACGGATGCCGGCGGACAACCGGACACGGTTATTCGCTCGGGGCTTTTCGGGGCCTCCGAGTGTCCGGGCGACGATCGCGGACCACCACGAGCTTGACCGCTGCGGAAAGTGCGCAGGTCGCCGCAGGTGCTTTTCGGGGGCGATTTCCAATGAATTGCCAGGTGGGGTGATGGGAGGTATAACTCGGTTGACCGAGCGGCAATCCAATCTCCGTGGGAAAGGACTGCGCCCAAGATGACGATCGAATCGGTGGCCGGGCCGGACACCGTGAACCTGGCGGATCCGAACACGTTCCTGGAGCGGGACCTCACCGGGTTCTGGCGTGCGCTGCGCGCGGAGCAACCGGTGTACCGGCACCCGGACATCGCGCCGGGCAAGGGGTTCTGGGTGCTCGGCAGGCATGCCGACCTGGTCACCGTCTACCGCGACACCAGGAACTTCACCTCCGAGCACGGCAACCTGCTGGAGACCCTGCTCAACGGCGGTGACACCGCGTCGCGGCGGATGCTCGTGGTCACCGACGGCGCCCGGCACCGGGAGCTGCGGCGGGTGCTGTCCCAGGCGTTCGCGCCGCGCGCGCTGAACGTGGTGGTCGACCGGCTGCGGGCGTCGGTGCGCCGACTGCTCCGGGAGGCGGTCGAGGCGGGTGAGTGCGACTTCGCCCGGGACGTGGCCGCGCACATCCCGCTGGCCACCATCTGCGACCTGCTCGGGATCAGCGACCGGGCCCGGGTCGAGGGGAGGGAGTTCAACTCGCGCCCTGGTCGGGTCCGATGCGGACGGGCTTGCCCATCTCGGGCAGGGGGCCTCCATTCAGCCACTCAAGAAGCTCCCAGCTATCCCGGGG
>CBHFOL010000068.1:0-28679 GCA_965995405.1 uncultured Saccharothrix sp. | reverse complement strand
CGGGCAACACCGACACCGCGAAGCTGCTGGCCAGGGTGGTGGAGGTGGAGGACGCGGCGCACGGCACCGTGAAGCTGCGGGCCGGTGTCGCCGACGCGGACGAGATGACCCTGGACACCCGGTCGACGGTGACCAAGCGGGTCGGGAGGGGCCACTGATGGCGACCTGTCCGGCCGGCCACCCGTCGGCCACCGACGACTACTGCGACGTGTGCGGCGCGCCGCTGGACGCCGCCGAGGCCGCACCGGCCCCGGAGCCCGTGCCGGACGCGGCGGCGGAGACGTGCGCGGCGTGCGGCGCGGTGCGGGTGGGCCGGTTCTGCGAGGAGTGCGGGCACGACTCGCTGGCGGCCGTCACGTCCGCGCCGACCGCACCGCCCGCCGAGTCCGCGCCGGTACCGTCCGGTGTGCGGTGGCACGCCACCGTGGAGGCCGACCGGGAGTACTACAAGCGGGTGGTGGCGGCGGGCGGTCCGGACGCGGCGGCGGTCGGGTTCCCGGAGTTCTGCCCGCCGCGCCGGTTCGACCTGGTCGGGCCGCAGGTGACGATCGGGCGGCGCAGCCGGTCGCGGGGCATCTTCCCGACCGTGGACCTGGTGGGGCCGCCGGAGGACCCCGGCGTGTCGCACAGCCACGCCCTGCTGGTCGGGTCCGGCGACGGGTGGTCGGTGGTGGACCTGGGTTCGACCAACGGGACGACGGTGAACGACAGCGACGACCAGTTGCGCCCCAACACACCCCACCGGTTGGCGGACGGCGACCGCGTCCATGTGGGTGCGTGGACGACGATCACGTTGCACCGCTCGGCCTAGCAGCGGTGACCGTGCGGTGCCCGGCGGGGACGTGGAATTCACCTGTGGCGGTGATCGACCGACACTCTCCGTCCCTACCGGGTGAGGTGGGTTTCCCCTGATCAGGGGCGCTGCCAACCTCGGGTGTATGAGGAAAACCGCGTTAGCCCTGTCGATCGCCCTGGTGGCGCTGTTCGCGTTGACGAGCACCGCCACGGCCGACCCGCGCATCATCGGCGGTCACCCGTCGACCACCGCGTACCCGTTCATGGTGGCTTTGGGCAACGGGTGCGGCGCGAGCCTGGTCGCACCGTCGTGGCTGGTGACCGCGACGCACTGCGGTGAGGCCCGCGCGGCCCGGATCGGGTCGCTCAACAGCCGTTCCGGCGGCGAGGTGATCGCGATCGGCCGCAAGGTCGACAAGCCGGGCACCGACCTGACGATGATGCGCCTGGCGACACCGTCGACGATGAAACCGGTGAAGCTCGCGCCGGGGGTGCCGACCGTCGGCACGCGGGTGCGGCTGCTCGGCTGGGGCTGCACGTCGTGGCCCGAGTGCGTGACGCCGATCGCGTTGCAGGAGATCGACCTGCCGGCGCTGGACTACCGGCAGTGCCAGGGCGCGGGTCCGGGTGACGTGTGCGTGGCCGGCGACGCGACGCACTCGGCGTGCCACGGCGATTCGGGTGGCCCGGCGATCCTCTGGTACCAGGGCGAGTGGCAGCAGGTCGGCGAGACCCACGGCGCGGGCCAGTGGGACGCCGAGTGCGCCGGCACCACCACCTACACCGGCCTCCACCAGCACAAGGCGTGGATCGACGCCCAGTTGGCCACCTGACTCCGCGCTCTCCGGACGGTGCCGCGCGGTTCCCCTCCCGCGCGGTGCCCTTTTGTCCGCATCTGCGGGAAAACCGCTTTTGTGCGGTGCGGGGCTGGGGAGCATGGAGCCGGGGACGGGACACGGGGAGGGGTTTCCATGGGCGACGAGGTCGACCACGTGCTGGCGCAATGGCGGGCGCAGCGGCCGGACGTGGACACCACGCCGATGGCGGTGCTGGGTCGGGTGGCCCGGCTGTCGCGGCTGGTGGAACGGGAGTTGCGGGAGTTCCTGGCGCACTACGACCTGGAGCCGGGCGAGTTCGAGGTGCTGACCACGCTGCGCCGGGCGGGCACGGCGCAGGGGCTGACCGCCGGGGCGTTCCTGAACGCGTCGCTGGTCACGGCGGGCGCGATCACGAACCGGATCGACCGGATGGCGGCCAAGGGCCTGGTGGTGCGGGTGCCGGACGCGACGGACCGGCGGGTGGTGCGGGTGACGCTGACCGACACCGGCCGGGCGCTGGTGGATTCGATGCTGGCCGAGCACATGGCCCGCTACGCGCGGCTGCTGGAGCCGCTGGACCCGGACACGCAGGAGGTGGTGGCGGACGCGTTGCGCACGCTGCTGGAGCGCTGCGAATAGCGACTGTCCTCGCGACCCGTCGGGCACGGGTCGCGAGGGCAGTCGCCGCAATCAGGGCGCGACGACCAAGGTGAAAGGACCGGCACTGGCAAAGATATATCCCGAATCCATGGCCTCGTTGATCCTGCGCTCATAGGCCTCGACGAGGGCGTGACTCGCGCCGTAGACGTTGGGGTCGGGGTCGGCTACAGCGGGGGCCGCTGTAGCCAGTAGGCAGCCGCTTGTGACAATCGTCAGCCCCAAGCAGGCCATGACCGGGATTTTGCGCATGGCTGTCCTCCTCCTCGGGTCGCGCCGGTGTCGTTCCCGGCCGGGCGTTGGCCGGGGGTGGCACCGAATCGCAACACGCTTCCATTGAGTGGTGCACATCACATCGTGCCTCCGCATCTCCGGCAAGTACAACCATTCGGGGTAATATTTGTGACATACGGCCCAGCTGCTCTGCGCCTGAGGAGTCGTAGGGCGTTGGCGGAGCCGTTGATCCCGGAGTGGTCAGGTTTCACGCGTGCGACGCCAGGGAAGACGCCGACGCCCCCCCTTTTTCGTCGTGCGGTGCCAGATCATGATCACAAGACGATGATCATCCAGGGGTTGAATTGATGATCGACTGAGGTGCGCTCAGCCGGCCGGCACCTCGAAAGAAGATCTCAGCGAGGCACCGCGTCCAGGGCTTTGAACACCCGCTTGTCGGACACCGTGTACCGGGTGGGAATGGTCTGGGCGAAGTAGCTCAGCCGCAGTTCCTCGATCATCCAGCGCACCTCGTCCAACTCGGGGTGCGGCTCGTCGGCGGGTAGTTGGGCCCGCAGGTCGCGGTACTCGGCGTGGACCTGATGGACGCGGTCCATCCAGTCCTGGTCACGGCGCACGTTCTCGGTCAGCTTGTCGACGCGGCGCGCCATGCCCTGAAGGTAGCGGTGGATGTCGGACAGCCGCGCCGCGCCCGCCTCGGTGACGAAACCCTTGTGCACCAGGCCGACGAGCTGGGCCCGGAGGTCGGCGACGGCCCCGTCGTACACCGCGCCCTTGACGCCGCCGAGCCGCAGTTCGACGTCCTGGGCGGCGTCGAGCACGTTGCGGACCTCGCGGACCACGTCGAACACGGTCTCGCCGAGGTACTTGCGGACGTAGTCGGTGAGGCGGGCGAAGCCCTTGGCGTTCCACGCGGGGCCGCCCGCCGACTCGACCAGGTGGTCCACGGCGGCGGAGATGCAGTCGGCGAGCAGTTGCGCGACCCCGCCGTGCGGGTTGCGGGTGAGGGTCAGCTTCTCGGCGTTGTTGAGACCGCGTTGGAGCAGCTTCACCGGCGACGGGACGGTGAGCAGCAGCAGCCGTCGGGTGCCCGCCTTCATCGCGGTCGCCTGCCGGCCCGGGGTGTCCAGGATCTCCACGGCCACGCTCTCGCCCTTGTCGACCAGCGCCGGGTAGGCCGTCACCACAATGCCGGACTGCTTGCGCTGCACCGTTTTCGGCAGCTCGTCCAGGTCCCACGAGGTCAAACCGGTGCGGGCCAGGCCGGCCGCGGCGGCGGCCAGGGTTTCCCGCAGCTGTCCGCGCAACTGCTGCTTGAGCGCGGCGAGATCCTTGCCCTGGGCGAGTTCCCGGTCGTGCTCGTCCACGATCCGGAACGTCAGCTTGAGGTGTTCGGGCACCTGGTCGAGCTGCCACTCCTCGCGCGGCACGACGACACCGGTCAGCGTGCGCAGCTCGCGTTCCAGGGCGGGCAGCAGCGGCTCGTCCGGGTCGATGCGGGACAGCGCGGCGGCGGCCACGTCGGGCACCGGCACGAAGTTGCGCCGCACCGGCTTGGGCAGCGACCGGATCAGCGCGATCACCAGGTCCGTGCGCAGCCCCGGCACCTGCCAGGACAGCGCGTCGTCCGGCATCGAGGTGAGCGCGGGCAGCGGCAGCCGCACCGTGACGCCGTCGACGGCCGCGCCGGGCTCGAACCGGTAGGTCAGCGGCAGTTCGATACCGCCCCGGGTGAGCTGGTCGGGGTAGGCGTCGGGGGTGACGTCGGCGCGGTCGTTGACCAGCATCGCCTTGTCGAACGTGAGCAGGTCGGGCTGGTCGCGGCGGGCCTGCTTCCACCACGTGTCGAAGTGCCGGGCCGACACGACGTCCGCGCCGACCCGCTGGTCGTAGAAGTCGAACAGGGTGTCGTCGTCCACGACGATGTCGCGGCGGCGGGCCCGGTTCTCCAGTTCGGCGACCTCGTCGAGCAGCTCGCGGTTGTGGTGGAAGAACTTGTGCTGGGTGGTCCACTCCCCCTGCACGAGGGCGTGCCGGATGAACAGCTCACGGCACAGCTCGGGGTCGATGCGCCCGTAGTTGACCTTGCGCGCGGTGACGATCGGCACCCCGTACAGCGTCACCTTCTCCAACGCGACGACGGCGGCGCGTTTGGCTTCCCAGTGCGGTTCGCTGTAGGTGCGCTTGACGATGTCCTCGGCCAGCTTCTCGGCCCACTCGGGCTCGATGCGGGCCACGATCCGGCCCCACAGCCGGGACGTCTCGACCAGTTCGGCGGCCATCACCCACTGCGGCGGCTTCCGGAACAGCGCCGAGCCGGGGAAGATCGCGAACTTCGCGTTGCGCGCGCCCAGGTACTCGGTCGCCTGCCGTTTCCCGGGTTCGCGCTTGGGGACGTCCTTGAGCCCGATGTGGGACAGCAGGCCGGACAGCAGCGAGATGTGCACGTTGCGCGGGTCGGCGGGCTGCTCGTTGACGTGCACGCCGAGGGTTTTCGCGACCTGCCGCAGCTGGGTGTAGATGTCCTGCCACTCCCGCACCCGCAGGTAGTTCAGGAACTCGTTGCGGCACATCCGGCGGAACTGGTTGGACGACCGCTCCTTCTGCTGCTCCCGCAGGTACTGCCACAGGTTGAGGTAGGCGACGAAGTCCGAGTCCGGGTCGGTGAACCGGCCGTGCTGCTCGTCGGCGGCCTGCTGCTTGTCCGACGGCCGTTCGCGCGGGTCCTGGATGGACAGCGCGGACGCGATCACCATGACCTCGCGGACGCAGCCGTTGCGGTCGGCCTCGATCACCATCCGGGCCAGCCGCGGGTCGACCGGGAGCTGCGCGAGTTTGCGGCCCAGCGGGGTGAGCTTCTGCTCGGCGGGCAGGATCGCGCCCAGTTCCTGGAGCAGCTGCACGCCGTCGGCGATGTTGCGCGCCTCGGGCGGGTCGATGAACGGGAACGCGGCGATGTCGCCCAGGCCGATCGCGGTCATCTGGAGGATGACGGACGCGAGGTTGGTGCGCAGGATCTCCGGGTCGGTGAACTCCGGGCGGGTGTCGAAGTCGTCCTCGCTGTAGAGGCGGACGCAGATGCCCTCGGAGACCCGGCCGCAGCGGCCCTTGCGCTGGTTCGCCGACGCCTGCGACACCGGCTCGATGGGCAGCCGCTGGACCTTGAGCCGGTTGCTGTAGCGGGAGATGCGGGCGGTGCCCGGGTCGACCACGTACTTGATGCCGGGCACGGTCAGCGACGTCTCGGCCACGTTGGTGGCGAGCACGACGCGGCGGCCCCGGTGCGGCTGGAACACCCGGTGCTGCTCGCCGAACGACAGCCGCGCGTAGAGCGGGAGGATCTCGGTGTCCCGGAGGTTCAGCGCGGCCAGCGCGTCGGCGGTGTCCCGGATCTCCCGTTCACCGGACAGGAACACCAGCACGTCGCCGGGCCCCTCGGCCTGGAGTTCGCGGACCGCGTCGCACACCGCCTGGGTCTGGTCGCGGTCCGGGTCGGCGTCCGGGTCGTCGGGGTCCACGATCGGCCGGTACCGGACCTCGACCGGGTAGGTGCGGCCGGACACCTCGATGATCGGGGCGTCGCCGAAGTGCCGGGAGAAGCGCTCCGGGTCGATGGTGGCGGAGGTGATGACGAGCTTGAGGTCCGGGCGCTTCGGCAGGAGCTGCCGGAGGTAGCCGAGCAGGAAGTCGACGTTGAGGCTGCGTTCGTGGGCCTCGTCGATGATGATCGTGTCGTACCTGGACAGCATCCGGTCGGTCTGGATCTCGGCCAGCAGGATGCCGTCGGTCATCAGCTTGACCAGCGTGTCCTCGCCGGACTGGTCGCTGAACCGCACCTTGTAGCCGATGGCCTGGCCGAGCGGGGTGTCCAGTTCCTGGGCGACGCGTTCGGCGACGGTGCGGGCGGCCAGCCGGCGCGGCTGGGTGTGCCCGATCTGGCCGAGCACACCGCGCCCGAGCTCCAGGCAGATCTTGGGCAGCTGGGTGGTCTTGCCCGACCCGGTCTCGCCGGCGACGATCACCACCTGGTGGTCGCGGATCAGGGCGGCGATGTCGTCCTTGCGCGCGCTGACCGGCAGCTCACCCGGATAGGTGATCTTGGGCACGGCTTCGCGGCGCAGCGCGACCCGAAGCTCGGCCCGTTCGATATCGGCCTCGATCTCGGCGTGGACGGCCTCGCGGGCCTTGCCGTCGCGGACCTTGCGCGCCCCGTCGAGCCGACGGCGCAGCCGCCGCTCATCCCCGGTCATCAGGTCGGACAGGCGTCGGTGCAGGTCGGAGTGCGCGGTGGTGTTCATGCTGCCGATCAGAATAGTGGTGAGCCGGGTGCGGGGCCGCCGAATATCGACTCCGCACCGGGCGGCGACTACGCACCGTGTCCGCAGTGGAGCCGTCGGGAGCCGGGTCGGGTCGTGGACCGGCCGGGACCCGGCTCGTGGCGGCGGTTACAGGCGGTAGGGCGAGTCGCCTTCCCGCACTACCGCGACGGCGGCCTTGAGCCGGGCCAGCAGCAGGCGTTGCAGGCCGGGGCCGAAGCTGACCCGCGCCGCGCCGAGCTTCCCCAGTTCGGCCGGTGTCGGGCTGTCCGGGACGTGCACGATGTTCACCGGCCCGCCGACGGCCCGGCAGAAGTCCGCGATCCGGTCGGCGGCCAGCCCGAACGGGTAGACGCAGTCCGCGCCCGCCGCGAGGTAGGCGCGGGCCCGCGCGACACCCTCGTCGAAGTCCTTGCCGCCCTCCTGGAAGAACACGTCGACCCGGGCGTTGATCACCAGCAGCGGGTCGGCGGCGCGCACCGCGCCCAGGAACTCCACCTGCTCCCCCACCGGCACCATCCGGTCGGTCGCCGGGTCGGAGTCCTCCAGGTTGCAGCCCACCGCGCCCGCGTCGGCGAGCCGGGCGGCGATCTCGGCCGGCGGCAGCCGGTAGCCGCGTTCCACGTCGGCGGTCACCGGCACGTCCACCGCGCGAACCACCCGCGCCACGGCGGCGAACGCCTCGTCCACCGGCATCGCCTCGCCGTCGCCGTAGCCCAGCGCGGCCGACACCGCCGCACTCGCCGTCGCCACGGCGGGGAACGTCCCGGCGACCACCCGGGCGGACGCGGCGTCCCACACGTTCGGCAGCACGACCGGGTCACCGGGCACGTGCAGGGCGCGCAGCCTGGCGGCCTTGGCCGCAGCCGGCGTCACGGGGCCACCTGCCAGATGCCGGTGGTGGCGACGATCCGGTTCCACGTGTTGATCGTGGCGATCACCCACAGCAACTCGACCTGCTCGCGCTCCTCGAACACCTTCCGGACCTGCTCCCACACGTCGTCCGGCACACCGTCGGGCAGCTTCGTGACCGCCTCGGTGAGCGCCAGCGCGGCCCGTTCCCGCTCGGTGAACACCGGAGCCTCCCGCCACACCGCCAGCAGGTCCAGCCGTTTCTGCTGTTCACCGGCCTCACGGGCGGCACCGACGTGCAGGTCCACGCAGTAGGCGCAGCCGTTGATCTGGGAGGCCCGCACCTGCACCAGTTCCCGCAGCACGGGTTCCAGCGAGTTGTCCTTCGACGCCTTCGACAGCGCGTACATCGCGCCCAGCGTCTCCGGTGTCAGGTCCCGCACGGACAGTCGAATGGTCATGGTGCCACCCTATGAACCCATTGGCTCCCCGCTAAGGTCCAATCCCGTGTCACGAGACTGGGCCACTCCGGCCGGTGTGGACCTGCACCTGGACCTCGACCCGGCGACCGGCCGCCGCAGCGGGCTGGAGCACGCCCTGCGCGACGCCATCCGCGCCGGCCGCCTCGCACCAGGCGCGCGCCTGCCCGCCACCCGCCGGCTCGCCGTCGAACTCGGCCTGGCCCGCAACACCGTCGCCGCCGCCTACGACCAGCTCGTCGCCGAGGGCTACCTCACCGCCCGGCGCGGCGCGGGCACCCGGGTCGCGCCGCTCACCCCGCCGAACGCCGACGCCCCGGCCGAGCCCCACGCCGACGCCCCGCCCCGCTACGACCTGCGGCCCGGCAGCCCCGACGTCACCACGTTCCCCACCGCCGACTGGCTGCGCTCCGCCCGCCGCGCCCTCACCTCCGCGCCCGCCGAGGTGCACGGCTACACCGACTCGCGCGGCCGGATCGAACTGCGCCGCGCGCTGGCCGAGTACCTGGGCCGCACCAGGGGCGTGCAGGCCGACCCGGCGCACATCGTGGTCACCTCCGGCTTCGTGCACGGCCTGTCGCTGCTCGCCGCCGTCCTGGCCGGCCCGATCGCCATGGAGGACCCCTGCCTGGTGTTCCACCGGGAGGTGGTGCGCCGCGCCGGACGGACCGTCGTGCCGCTGCCCGTGGACGGCGACGGCGCGCACTCGTTCCCCGACGACGTGGCCGCCGCCGTCGTCACCCCCGCCCACCAGTACCCGACCGGCGTCACCCTGCGCCCCGCGCGCCGGCACGCCCTGGTCGACTGGGCCCGCGCCACCGGGGCCGTCGTCGTGGAGGACGACTACGACGGCGAGTACCGCTACGACCGGCAGCCGGTGGGAGCCGTCCAGGGCACCGCGCCCGACCACGTCGTGTACGCGGGCAGCGCCTCCAAGACCCTCGGCCCCGGCGTCCGACTCGGCTGGCTGGTCCTGCCGCCCCGGCTGGTCGACCCGGTGGTCGACGTCAAGCGCCACACCACCCGCCAGACCGAGACGCTGAGCCAGCTCACCCTCGCCGACCTGATCACCAGCCACGCCTACGACCGGCACATCCGCGCCGGCCGGCTGCGCTACCGACGCCGCCGCGACCTCCTGGTGAGCACCCTGCGCGACCACACCGCGCACGGCGTCTCCGCCGGGCTGCACGCCCTCGTCCACCTCCCCGACGAGGACGCCGCCGTCACCGCCGCCGCGGCGCATGGCCTGGCGGTCGGCCGGCTTCGGGAACACTGGCACCGGCCCGGCCCGGACACCCCGCAGGGCCTGGTCATCGGCTACGGCACTCCCGCCGAACACGCCTACCGACCGGCCCTGCGGGCCCTCGCCGAGGTGCTCAGGGCGTGAGGTCCACCGCCGCCGCGAACGTCCCGTCCATGTGGAACGGCGTGGACGTGTGCTCGTGCGCGATCCGCCACCGGCCGTCGACCTCCCGCAGGCACAGCGTGGACCGGAACCACAGGTCGAACGCCTCGTCCCGCCCCCGGGGCACCGCCGACACCCGGTGCAGGCCGTGGCAGAACGCCATCCCGTCACCGACCACGACCGCCAGGTCCCGCACCTCGAAGTCCACCGGCCCGTCGAACGTCGCGAACCACCCCGCCAGCTCCGCCGCCTCCGGCGCGGCGTGCCGCAACGGCGGCGCCAGCGTGAACGCCACCGCCTCCGGCAGGTAGTCCGCCACCAGCGCCGCCGCGTCACCGGCCCGCATCGCCTCGGCCCGCCGCGCCACCACTTCCCGGATCGCCGTCTCGTCGCCCATCGCCGTCTCCCTCCGCCGGCGACACCCCCGTCGGGCGTCGCTCACCCTGGACGTAGGAGCCGGCCTACCGTTCTCGACATCGCGCCCGAAAAAACTTCTCCGGAGGCCCGTGTGAAGTACGTGATCCTGATCTACGGCAACCCCGCGTCCCGCGCGATCTGGGACGACCTGCCCGCCGAGGAACGCGCCGCCGGCCTCGCCGACTACGCCCGGCTGAACGAGGACCTGGCCGACTCCGGCGAGCTCGTCGTCTCCCAGGCGCTGGCCGACCCGTCACTGGCCCGGCGGCTGGTCGTCCGCGACGGCGTCCCCGCCACCGACGGCCCGTTCGCCGAGGCCAAGGAGGTGCTCGCCGGGATCTACCTGGTCGACTGCGCCAGTCTCGAACGGGCCGTGGAGATCGCCTGGCGCATCCCGGAGGCCCGCTACGGCCTGGTCGAGGTGCGCCCGGGGATGTCGCTGTCCGACTTCCAGCCGTGACCCTCGAACCGCTGCTGCGGGACCTCGCGCCCGGCGTCCTCACCGCCGTGGTGCGCCCCCCCGGCGACTTCGCCGCCTGCGAGGACGCCGTCCAGGAAGCCCTGCTCGCCGCCGCCACCCAAGGGCCGGCGGACGGCACACCGGCCAACCCCAAGGGCTGGCTGATCACCGTCGCCTCCCGCCGTCGCATCGAGGCCCTGCGCGCCGACACCGCCCGACGCCGACGCGAACAGACCGCACACGCCCTCACCCCACCCGACCCGGAACCCGCGCCCGGCGAGGACGACACGCTCACCCTGTTCCTGCTGTGCTGCCACCCCGCGCTCACCCCGCCGTCCCGGGTCGCGCTCACCCTCCGCGCGGTCGGCGGCCTCACCACCGCCGAGATCGCCCGCGCGTTCCTGGTCCCCGAGGCCACCATCGCCCAACGCGTCAGCCGCGCCAAGCAACGCGTCACAGGCACCCGCTTCGCGCTGCCGCCCGACGTCACCGAACGCCTCGACGCCGTCCGCCACGTCCTCTACCTGGTGTTCACCGAAGGCCACACCGCCAGTTCCGGCGACCGTCTGCACCGCGTCGACCTGACCGCCGAAGCCATCCGGCTGACCCGCCGACTGCCCCACGACGGCGAAACCGCCGGCCTGCTCGCCCTGATGCTGCTCACCGACGCCCGCCGCCCCGCCCGCACCACCCCGGACGGCGCGCTCGTGCCGCTGGCCGACCAGGACCGCACCCGGTGGGACGCCGACGCCATTGCCGAAGGCACCCGCCTCGTCACCGACGCCCTCGCCACCCAGCCGATCGGCCCCTACCAACTCCAGGCCGCGATCGCCGCCGTGCACGCCGAGGCGAAAACCGCCGCCGACACCGACTGGCGGCAGATCCTCACCCTCTACGACCTCCTGCACACCATCACGCCCGGCCCGATGGTCGAACTCAACCGGATCGTCGCCACCGCCATGGTCCACGGCCCCCACACCGCCCTGGGCCGACTCGCCGAGGTCGAACCTTCCCTCGCCGGCCACCACCGCGTGCACGCCGTCCGCGCCCACCTGCTCGACCTCGCCGGAGACCACGAGACGGCCCGCACGCACTACGCACAGGCCGCCCGCACCACCCTCAGCCTCCCCGAACGCCACTACCTCGAACAACGCGCCCGCGGCTGAACCTCACCCCTGCGGCTCACCCGGCTTGTACGTGCCGAACGTCCACTCGAACCCCTCCGTGTCCACCACCCGGAACCGGTAGCTGCCCCACTCGGTGTCGGCCGGCTCCCACACCGTCTCGCCGCCCGCCGCCACCGCACGCCGGTACAGCTCGTCCACCTCGGCCTTGTCCGCCGCCGTCAGGTAGATGCCCAACCCGCTCGTGTCGCCCTTGCGGGGGGCGCGCTCGTACCCGTCCCGGTCGCTGAACACCACCAGCGCCGCGTCACCCCGCCGCAACTCCGCGTGCGCCACCCCGCCCTGCTCGTCCGGCCACCGCATCGTCGTCTCGAACCCGAACGCCCCGCCCAACCACTCGATCGCCGCCCCGGCGTCGCGACAACCCAGGTACACGTGCAGAGATGAAGTCATGGACCGAGCATGAACCCGATCGCGGACAGCCACCGCCCTCGATGGAAACCGGCTTTCGCCGCAACCACAAACCGCCGTTCGGCGGATACCGAAGCACCCCGGGACTGGTGAGGTGGATCCGGCGATGTGTCGGGGGACCCATCGATGGGGAGACGACTGTTGTTCCGACCCGTGCCGGTGCCGGCACTCCCGCCCAGCACCGCACTGGCCGACCTGGCCGTGACGGCCACCGGCCAAGCCTGGCTCGCCGGCACCACCGGCGTGTTCACCAGCCGACCCTCGACCCCCCTCGTCCTGCGCTGGACCGGCGTCGACTGGACCGAGGAACCGCTGCCCGAACCGGCCGCCGCCGCCAGCCTCGCGGGCATCTCCGCCGCCGCGCCCGACGACGTCTGGGCGGTCGGCAACAGCGCCGGGAAACCACTCGTCCTGCACTACGACGGCACCCGCTGGCACACCGTCGCCACCCCCGCCATCCCGTGGGCCAAGGCCGTCGCCGCGATCGCGCCCGACGACGTCCACATCGTCGGCGCGGGCAGCGACGCCCTGCACTGGAACGGCCGCGACTGGACCACCGCCACCGTCCTCACCTCACCCCGGGAAACCCTGCACACCATCACGGCCGCCGGACCCGACGACGTGTGGGCCGGCGGCGGCGGCCTCACCGGGGCCGGACCCGCCACCTACGAGTACCCCGTCCTCGTCCACTGGGACGGCACCGCCTGGAACGACCTGCACGGGCCCCGCCTCGACCACGGCCACATCGCCCGCCTCGCCGCCGCCGCGCCGGACGACCTGTGGCTCGCCCACTCCCACGACACCGAAGGACTGCACCTGCACCACTACGACGGCCGCCGCTGGCAGCCCGTGCCACCACCCGCCGACACCGACCGGCTCAGCCTGCACGGCATCGCACCCGGCTGGACCTGGGGCGTCCGCGCCACCCGCCGCAGCTTCGAGACCCGCCCCGCCTACCACCGCTGGACCGGCGACGACTGGGCCCGCGTCGCACTGCCCGACGACCTCGCCCGCGCCTCCGCCTCCCACGTCGGCCTCGCCACCGCCGGCGACACCACCTGGGCCTACCTCAAGACCGCCGCCGGCGTGCACGTCCTGCGGCACACCGCCCGGTGACCTCCAGCCGCCCGGTGGGGTGACCGGCCCCCGCACCGGTCACCCGACGACGCCTGCCCCGTCGATCTACAGGAAGTTCCACTGGTGGTCGTCGTCGTCACTGCACGGCCACAACGTCAGCCGTGCGTCCGGGCCGCCGGAGCCGCCGAATCCCTGGACGTCCAGGCACATCCCGGTGACCCGGTGCCGGATCTCCCAACCACTCGGCACCCACCGCAGGTAGAACATCTGGTTGTCCTGCGCACCCGGCCGGCAGTGGTACTCACTGATCAACGCACCCGGATCCACCCAGCCGTAGAAGGGCACGTCCATGCACAACCCGTCCGACGTGTTGCGCAACGTGAAGTCGCCCCCGTCGTAGTTCGTCAACTCCCACATCTGATTGTCCAGCGAGCCGTACCGGCAGTGCCATTGGTTCACCGGCCCGTCGACCTTGCCCGCACCGAATCCGGGGATGTCCGCGCAATACCCCGTCTTCACGTTTTGGATCAGGTAGCCCGCCACGTTGTCCGCGGCCGGACGCTCCGGGTCGGCCGGGACGGCACTCGACGTGCCGGTGACGACCAGCGCCGACAGCATCGCTGCCGCAGCCGGGAATACTTTCATCTTGAATCTCATGAAACTCGCCCCTTTCCCGGGTGAAACAGATCCCAGGACAAAGGGTCCGACCGCGAGCGGCCTGCCCGGGGTCGATCGCGAAACGCTCCACACGATCAGCCCAACATTCCCGGTGGCCGGTCTCGAAACCCGTGCCACGCCACCGGGGAAACGAAACCGTACCGGTGCCGGAATCGACCGCGGCCTACCCGACCGGGAACTCCGCCCGCCACCGCGCGAACGCCTCCCGGACGTCCTGCGGCGCGTGCTCCAGGGCCGCCGGATCGGGGTCGCCCGGCGTCACGTGCGGCACGTGGACCAGCACGTCGTAGGCGTCCAACGGACTTACCCCGGCGTAGAACGTGCCGAACCGCTGCTCGGTCACACCCCGGACGGTCCGGACGTCGGCCGGCGACAGCGTCCGCAGGTCCGCCGCGAACAACCCGTCGTGACTGGCCGCCATCAGCCCGTCCAGGCTGTCCGGCCGGGGCGGCCCCATCTCCTCGAACAACCGGCCCGCGAAGAACTCGGTGCTCAACGTCCACCCGGTCCCCGACGTCGTGCCGATCACCAGGTAGTCCTCGCCCAGCCGGTCGGCGAGGTGCAGGCCCAACGTCGTGGTCGGCGGCATCCCCGGCAGCGTCCCGGGTGAACGCTGGAGATGCCCGTTGTGGGCGGCGAGCACGATCCGGTCCTCCCGGCGCAGAACCCACTCGACCGTGTCCGCGATCGTCACCTCGCGGTTGAGCATCATCCCCTGCTGACTCCCGCGGACCTGCTCCCGGAACACCGCGTCCAGCGCGACCGTCGTGCCCAGCCAACGCGACGCACGCTCGTACGCGTCGACCGTGGTCCGCTCCACGTACTCCAGGCGACGGGCTTTCACCCGCGCCGCGAGATCGGCCAGACCCGCCGTCAGCGCGTCCCTCGTCTCCACCGGAAGCTGCCCGTACGCGGCGAACGTCGTCGGGATGGCGAACGCCGACGACGCCGCGAACGACGCGGCCGTCTCCCGGATCCCCGGGTCGACCACGAACTCCGGATCGGCCTGCGCGAGATAGCCGGACACCGCGTCCAGGCCGGTCAGCAGCGACGCGTTCGACCCCGGCGTGTCGATCCCATAGAAGCCGACCGGACGATTTGCGGTCAGATTGCGCTCCCGCATCCACGTCAGGTGGTCGCCCAGTTCCGTCCACATCCCCGTCAACGACGTCAGGCCGTTCGCCTGCACGTGGCCCAGCGCGTCCCCGCCGCCCCGGACCCAGTCGTCGGCCAGCCGGCCCTCCACGAACCCCGTCTCCATCGCGTACGCGCCGAACCCGTGCCGTTCGACCAGGTAGCGCAGCAGGCGGTGGCGCAGTCGGTAGAACTCGCCGTTGTAGTGCGCGCTCTCGCCGATCGCCACCACCCGCGCGTCGCCGATCGCCTCGTCCAGCCACTCCAGGTCGTCCAGCGGCCCCGCCGGGTCCAGCGTGCGCAGCGGCACGACAGCCTTGTCGCCCAACCGGATGTCCGTGGTCATACCGAGCCCCCTTGGTCATCATTCCCAACTTTGGGAACAGTACCAGATATGGGACAGTCACTCGGTGGACACGCTGGAACTGCTCCTGCACCCGGTGCGGCTGCGCATCACGTGGTGCCTGTCCGGCGGGCGCACCCGCACCACGTCCGAGCTGTGCGCCCACCTGCCCGACGTCCCCAAGACCACCGTGTACCGGCACGTCGGCCTGCTGGTCGACGGCGGACTGCTGGAGGTCGCCGGCGAGCAGCGCGTGCGCGGAGCCGTGGAGCGCCACTACCGGCTGCGCCGGGACCGGGCCGTCGTCGACCGGGACGCCGCCGAGGCGATGACCCTGGACGACCACCGCCACGGGTTCGCCGCCGCCATGGCCGCGCTGCACGCCGAGTTCAACGCCTACCTCGACCGCGCCGGGGCCGATCCGGCCGCCGACTCCGTGGGCTACCGCCAGGGCACCCTCTGGCTCGACCCGGACGAACTGGCCACGATGATCGGCGAGCTGCACGCCATCTTCGCCGCACGGGCGGGCAACCGGCCCACGCCGGGCCGCCGGCCCCACCTGCTGAGCCCGATCTTCTTTCCGATCGAGGCACCCGCCGGAGAGCAACCCGACGACGCACCCGACGGCGGCGGACGGTGAGTCAGGTGCCGTCGATGGCGCGGGTGATCGAGTCGAGCACGCCCGGGAACCGGCGCTCCATGTCGGCCAGCCGCAACTCGTGCGTGCGGTAACTGCCCTGCGGGATCACCCGCAGCACGCCCGCCTCGCGCAGCACCTTCAGGTGGTGCGACAGCGTTGACATGCTGACCGGCACGTCGAACTGCCCGCACACGATCCCACCGGCCCTGGCCAGCTCCGCGACGATCCGCAGCCGGACCGGGTCGGCCAGCGCGCTGAGCACCGTGGACAGGCGCAGGTCCGCCACGTCCGGGTGTTGTAGGGCACGCATGTGCGGGATCGTAGCGACCACTGTCAAGTATTGATTCCAGTCTGCACTGAAATCATTTATTCCACTAAAACTGATAGGATGATCAGTATGGGTCTGCCGGAGCCGGTGCGCGCCGGGCTCGACCGTGTCAGCCACCCGGTGCTGGTCGACTTCGCCGCGCTGGAGCAGGTCCGGCGGCGCTTCGACGACGAGCAGGCCGCCGCGCTCACGGAATACCTCCAGGCCGCCCAGTCCCCCAACACGCTGCGCGCCTACCGGTCGGACTGGGTGGGCTGGGCCGCGTGGTGCGAGCAGGAGGGCCGCCAGGCGCTGCCCGCGGACCCGGTGGACGTCGCCGTCTACCTCGCCGTGGCGGCGCGCAGCACCAGGCCGGACGGCTCCCCCGCGTTCAGCCCGTCCACCCTGGAGCGCAAGTCCGCCGCGATCGCCGCCGTGCACGCGGCCGGCGGCCTGTCCTCCCCCACCCGGTCGGACGTGGTGCGGCTGACCCTGCGCGGTATCCGCCGCACCCGCCGCGACCAGCCGCGCCGCAAGCGGCCGGTGCTGCTGGAGACCCTGGAGGCGCTGCTCGCCGAACGGCCCGCGCCGGGCTGGCCGACCGGGGCGGCCCGGCGGCGGGACGCGCTGCTGCTGCTGGTCGGGTTCGCCGGGGCGCTGCGCCGCAGCGAGCTGGCCGCGCTGCGACTGGAGGACGTCACGGTCGACGCCGACCCGCGCACCCACGAGCCGCTGCTGCTGGTCGAGCTGGGCGTGACCAAGACCGACCAGACCGGCGCGCACCGCCAGCGGGTGGTGCTCCCCCGTGGCGCGCGCCGCCCGACGTGCCCGGTGTGCGCGTTCGCGGACTGGGTGGACGTGCTGACCGCCGCCGACCACCGCGCGCTGCTGGAGGAGGAGCCGGAGACGCCGCCGACCCACCGCTGCCACTCCTACCGCCCCGCCGCGCACAGCGGGCCGCTGTTCCCGGCGGTGAGCCGGCACGGCCGGCTGGGCGCGCGGGCGATGTCGGACAAGGCGGTGTCGGACCTCGTGAAGCGGTACGCGCTGAAGGCGGGCCTGGACCCGGCGCTGTTCGGCGGCCACTCGCTGCGGGCCGGGTTCGCCACCCAGGCCGCGCTGGGCGGCGCGAGCGACCGGGAGATCATGCGGCAGGGCCGGTGGACCAACCCGCGCACCGTGCACCGCTACATCCGGACGGCGAACCCGTTGGAGGACAACGCTGTCACGCGCCTCGGACTGTGACGCACGGCGCACGTCCGGTTGTTAACTGTAAACAAGCACCCGGCATCCGGACGCGACCGAACGGCTCAGCGAAATACGGCGTCCGAACGCTTGCCAGGATTTGTTTCCATGGTGTTTCCACATAGTTTGAGCTGCGGTTTTGCTCGAATTGCGACGGTTCGGCAGCTGGCTGACCTGCACGCCCGACGAGACCTGAAAACGTCTCATGTCCAAAGAGGGCATTTACGCACGCATTAACGCCCATACGATCAGTTCACTTGGTCGTCCGCCCCGGCCGATGGCGTTCCGCCGCCCGACCGGTGGCCCCCGGACTACCCTGCACTGTCCGGGGGCCACACGTGAATCCGTCTAGGCGCGCCGCAGCGCGTCGGCCGCCCCGTCCGGCGCTTCCAGCACGATGGTGTGGTAGCTCTCGATCCGCGACACGATCGCCACACGGGGTCCCAGCCGCCAGGTGTCGCTCGCGTAGAACGCGTTCTCCTGCGCCTCGTGTTCGGCGAGCGAGGCGAACGCCCGGATCAGGTACGCCTCCTCGTGGCCGTCCTCGGCCACCAGCGACGGGCCGCAGTCCAGCACCCGGATGCCGGCGGCCCGCAGCAGCGGCACGGACTCCTCGCGCATCACCCGGACGAACTCGTCGCGCGTGCCCGGCTTGAGCCGGTAGGTGCGGATCTCCAGGATCATGCGCCCGTGCTCCCGCCCACCACGGCGTCCGACGACGGCTTCGCGGCGCGTTCCGGCGGCGGCACCACGCCCGACAGGTCGCCGCCGTTGTCGTTGACCCGCAGCACGAACGGCCGGGTCTCGGTGTACTGCACCACCGACACCGACGCGGGGTCGACCACGATCCGCTGGAAGCCGTCCAGGTGCACGCCGAGCGCGTCGGCCAGCACCGCCTTGATCACGTCCCCGTGGCTGCACGCCACCCACACCGCGCGCGGCCCGAACTCGGCGGTGATCCGCGCGTCGTGGGACCGGATCGCGGCCACCGCGCGCGCCTGGACGTTCGCCAGGCCCTCACCGCCGGGGAACACGGCGGCCGACGGGTGCTGCTGCACCACCTGCCACAGCGGTTCCTTGAGCAGTTCCCGGAGTTCCCGGCCGGTCCACTCGCCATACTCGACCTCGGCCAGACCCGGTTCGACCACGGGCGTCAGGCCGCGTGCCGTCAGCAGCGGTCCGAGGGTCTGCCGGCAGCGGTCCAGCGGGGACGTCACGACCGCGTCGACCGGCACGCCGGCCAGCCGGTCCACCAGCTTCGCCGCCTGCTCGACGCCCTGTTCGGCCAGGTCGACCCCGGCCAGGCGGCCCGCGAGCACGCCCGATCCGTTGGCGGTGGAACGGGCGTGTCGCAGCAAGATCACGGTAGCCACGGACCCCACCCTATGTCGGGTTGAGCAGTCCCATCGACAGCAGGCCCATCAGCATGATGCCCAGCAGCAGCCGGTACCACACGAACGCCGAGTAGCTGTGCTTCGAGACGTACCGCAGCAGCCACGCGATCGTGGCGTAGCCGACGGCGAACGCGATGGCCGTGGCGACGATCATCTGCGGCACCGAGGCGGCGTTCGCCTCGGAGCGGTCCAGCACGTCCGGGATGGAGAAGATGCCCGCGCCGAACACGGCGGGCAGCGCCAGCAGGAACGAGTAGCGGGCGGCGGCGGCCCGGTCCAGGCCGAGGAACAGGCCGGCGGTGAGCGTACCGCCGGAGCGGGACACGCCGGGGATCAGGGCCAGCGCCTGGGCCAGGCCCATGCCGACCGCGTCCTTGAGTTCGAGCTTGGTGCGGATGTGCTTCGCGAACTGGTCGGCGAGGCCGAGCAGCAGGCCGAACACCACCAGCACGGTCGCGGTGATCCACAGGTTGCGCAGCGAGCTGCGGATCTCGTCCTTGAAGATGTAGCCGAGCACGCTGATCGGGATCGACCCGATGATCACGTACCAGGCCATCCGGTAGTCCTCGGACTGCCGCGCCGCCTTGCTGAACAGGCCCTTGAACCACGCCGCGATGAAGTTGCCGATGTCCTTGGCGAAGTAGATCAGCACGGCGAGTTCGGTGCCGAGCTGGATCACCGCCGTGAACGACGCGCCGGCGTCGTTGCCGAAGAAGAGCGTCGACACGATCCTCACGTGCGCCGACGAGGAAATGGGCAGGAATTCCGTCAAGCCTTGGACGAGTCCGAGGACCAGGGCCTGCAACCAGCTCAACTACCCACTCCTGACAGATCCAGAGCTTCGGTCGCGGTGCGTAGCGCCGCGATCCCCTGATCCAGATCTTGCAGCATGGGCGAAAGGGTGAGTGTGGTGACCCCCGCTTCCGCATACGCCCGCATCCGGTCGGCGATGCGCTCGCGGGTGCCGAGCAGCGAGGTCGAGTCCAGGAACTCCACCGGCAGCGCGGCCATCGCGCCCTGGTAGTCCCTGGCCAGGTACTTGTCCTGCACCTCGGCGGCCTCGGCGGCGAAGCCCATCCGCACGGCGAGGTCGTTGTAGAAGTTCTTGTCCCGGCTGCCCATGCCGCCCACGTACAGGGCGGCGTAGGGGCGCACGTGGTCGGCGCAGTCGCGCCAGTCGTCGCCGACGAACAGCGGGACGGTGGGCACGACGTCGAATCCGTCGAGGGTTTTGCCGGATTTCTCCCGACCTTTGCGGAGCGCGTCCAGGGAGGCGGCGGAATGTTCCGGGGAGAAGAAGATGCCCAGCCAGCCGTCGGCGATCTCGCCGGTCAGTTCGACGTTCTTCGGGCCGACGGAGGCGAGGTAGACCGGGATGTGCTCGCGGACCGGGTGCACGGTGAGGGTGAGCGCCTTGCCGGGGCCGTCGGGCAGCGGCAGCCGGTAGTGGTCGCCGTCGTAGCGCAGCTTCTCCCGGCGCAGGGCGGCGCGCACGATGTCGACGTACTCGCGGGTGCGGGCCAGCGGCTTGTCGAAGCGGACGCCGTGCCAGCCCTCGGAGACCTGCGGGCCGGACACGCCCAGGCCCAGCCGGAACCGGCCGCCGGACAGGGTGTCCAGGGTGGCGGCGGTCATCGCGGCCATGGCGGGGGTGCGGGCCGGGATCTGGAGGATCGCGCTGCCCACGTCGATGCGCTCGGTCTGGGCCGCCACCCAGGCCAGCACGGTCGGCGCGTCCGAGCCGTACGCCTCGGCGGCCCACACCACCGAGTAGCCCAGTCGGTCGGCTTCCCTGGCCAGTTCGAGGTTCGCGGCGTCGTTGCCCGCGCCCCAGTACCCGAGGTTCAGTCCCAGTCGCACGGACTGGACCCTACCGGCGGGTAACCGGGTGCGCCAGCGGCGGCCCGCCTTGGCCGGTGGCAGGCCCCGTCCGGCCGGACGTGTCGGCTCGGCGGGCTTGGTCGCCCCGAGTTTCGCGGCGCGCCGGCGGCGGTTCCGACGGACAATGGCCCGGCAATTCCGCCCGCACCCGTGCGGGTGAACACCACAGGGTGGCGGGCCACCGTGCGCCGCCCACCAGTCGATCACCGTTTAGGCTCCCCCACGTGGAACAGCGATACCTCGGCCGCAGCGGACTGCGGGTGTCCCGGATGGCCCTGGGCACGATGACCTGGGGCCGCGACACCGACGCGGACGAGGCCGCCACCCAGCTGATGGCGTTCACCGAGGCGGGCGGCACGCTCGTGGACACCGCCGACGTGTACGTGGAGGGCGAGAGCGAACGCATCCTGGGCGGCCTGCTGGGCGAGGTCGCGCCGCGCGAGGAGCTGGTGATCGCGACCAAGGCGGTGGCGCGGCGCAACGACGGCCCGTTCGGCGGCGGCGCGTCCCGGGGTGCGCTGCTCGGCGCGCTGGACGGTTCGCTGCGCCGGCTCGGAATCGAGCACATCGACCTGTGGCAGCTGCACGCGTGGGACCCGGCCGTGCCGCTGGAGGAGACGCTGTCGGCGCTGGACACGGCCGTCGCGTCCGGCAAGGTGCGCTACGCGGGGGTGTCGAACTACTCGGGCTGGCAGCTCGGCACGGCCGCCGCACTGCCCGGCCACACCCCGATCGTGTCCACCCAGGTGGAGTACTCGCTGTTGGAGCGGGGTGTGGAGCGGGAGGTCGCGCCGGCCGCCGAGCACCACGGGATCGGGCTGCTGCCGTGGGCTCCGCTGGGTCGGGGCGTGCTGACCGGCAAGTACCGCAACGGCACCCCGGCGGACTCGCGGGGCGCGTCGGCGCACTTCGCGGGCTACGTGGAGCAGCACCGCACGGAGCGGGCGGCGCGGATCGTGCAGGCGGTGGCGACGGCGGCGGACGGGCTGGGCACGTCCCCGCTGTGCGTGGCGCTGGCGTGGGTGCGGGACCGGCCGGGTGTGGTGGCCCCGGTGGTGGGTGCGCGGGACACCGGCCAGCTGCTGGGTTCGCTGGCCGCCGAGGACCTGACGCTGCCGCCGGCGATCCGGGCGGCGCTGGACGACGTGAGCGCGGTGGAGTTCGGCTATCCGGAACGCCCGCTGGGCTGACCGACTCCGCTCCGCTACCCCGAACGGCCCACTTTCTGACGTTGGGTAGTCGGTCGGGTGACTTCGGTGACCCTGGCGTGCCGGCCGGTCGGGACCGGGTCTAGCGTTCGCCGGCGTGCGCGACAGTGACACAGTGACCCGCCGCCGGCTGTTCGGCATCACGGCCGGCACGGCGGCGGCCGGTTTCCTGGGCTCCTCCCCCGCGTCCGCCCGGATGACGCCGGTGGACGCGGAGGAGTCGTGGCGGAAGCTCGCCGAGGGCAACCGGCGGTTCGTGGACGGCACGCAGACCCACCCGCACGCGTCGCTGCACTGGCGGGAGTCGCTGGTCCGGGGTCAGCACCCGTTCGCGTGCGTGGTGGGCTGCGCGGATTCCCGGGTGCCGCCGGAGCTGGTGTTCGACGAGGGCTTCGGCGACCTGTTCACCATCCGCGCGGCGGGCGAGGTGCTGGACAACAGCGTGCTGGGCAGCGTCGAGTACGCGGTGGAGCACCTCGGTGTGCCGCTGGTGGTGGTGTTGGGGCACGCGGCGTGCGGGGCGGTGTCGGCGACGATCGACGTGGTGCGCGGGCGGGCCGAGGTGACCGGTGACGTGAGCTCCCTGGTGCGGGCGATCGAGCCGGCGGTGCTGGCCACTCCCCCGGAGCGGGACGACGCGGACTTCCTGGCGCGGTGCGTGGACAACCAGGCGCGGCGGACGGCGGCGCTGATGGTGGAGCGTTCGGTGACGGTCCGCACGGCCGTGCTGCACCACGGGCTGCTGGTGGTGGCGGCGAGCTACCGCCTGGACACCGGCGAGGTCACCCGCCTGACCTGAGGTTGTCGGGAACGACCGGCCGTTCCCACGCCGAACCTGAGTCCGTCGAACCTGAAGCCGCCGGCCTCCGGCCCCCGATCACCATTGTCCCACTCGGGTACGACAATTCCGGCTTGTCAGTCGGTCATGACCGCGTTTCTCCTTGACAACACGACCGGACAGGTATCCCGGCTGCGCGCGGTCGCTCATTTGAGGTTGTGCACGAATGGCCGTTTGTCGGGCGGGAGACGGAGTTCGCGGTCGCGTGGCGGACGTTGACCGCGCGGGATCGGCACGGCGTGGTGCTGGTCGGTCCGCCGGGCGTGGGCAAGAGCCGACTGGCCGCCGAGGTCTGTGCTCGGCTGGGACGCGATGTCGTCCGCTGCTACGCCACGGCGGCGGCCTCGCACATTCCGTTCGGCGCGCTGGCCGGTGCGCTTCCGGCGGATCTGTCGGCGGCGAGCGGCAATCCGGTTCGGCACGCTGCCGAGCACCTGCTCTCCCGCGTCCGAGGCCGCCTGGTGCTCGCGGTCGATGACGCTCATCTGCTCGACGACGCCTCGATCACCCTCCTGCAACACCTGATCCGGCACGACGGGGCCACCCTGCTGCTCACGACCCGCTCAACCGGGAGCACCGACTGGATCGCCGGGTTGTGGAAGGCCGACCTGCTCGTCCGGCTGCCGGTCGCCGACCTCGGCCGAGCCGCGGTCGAAGACCTCCTCGCCGGCGCGCTCGGTGGACACACCGACAGCGGGCTCCGGCAACGCGTCTGGACGCACAGCGCCGGGAACCCCCTCTACGTCCGGGAGCTGATCACCGCCGGGCTGTCCACCAAGGCACTCGTGGAGCGCGACGGAACCTGGACCTGGCCGGGAGAGCTCCGGATGACCGGCCGGCTGGCCGAGGTGGTGGCGGACAACCTCGGTCGACTGGGTGATCCGGCCCGCCGGGCCATGGAACTGGTCGCCTACGGTGAGCCGCTCGAACTGGACCTCCTGGCCAAGCTGTCCTCCTCGGACATCGTGGACGAGCTCCAAGCACTGGGACTGCTGCGGATCGAATCGGCGGACCGGCGCGTCCACGTCCGGCTCGGCCACCCGATGTACGGCGACCTGCTGCGCGCGACCTGCCCGACCCTGCGTTCCCGCGCGCACCGGACCGCACTCGCCGACGCCCTGGAGTCCGTGGGCGCCCGACGCCGCGAGGACCTGTTGCGGTTGGCGACCTGGCGGCTGGACGGCAACTCCCCGGCACCGGTCGGGCTGTTGGCGACGGCCGCCGAGCACGCGTGGGCCACGCAGGGCGCGCTCCTGGCCGAGCGACTGGCCCTGGCCGCCATGGCCCGGGGCGGCGGTGTGCGGGTCGGCTACCTGCTCGGCCAGGTGCTGCTCTACCTCAAGGCCCCGGATCGGGCCGAGGAGGTGCTGACCGGGATCGTCGCGGATACCGCGGATCCGACCGAACTGGCCCGGCTCCACTGTGTCCGCGCGTTCAACGCTTTCTTCGGCCTCGCGGACCTCGAACGGACCTTCGCCGTGCTGGACGAGGCGGACCGGCCGGACCTGTCTCCGACGATGCGCCGGAAGGTGCGGTTCTTCGGCCTGAACTTTCGCGCGCACCACGAGCCGGTGGCGGCCGTCCGGGACGAGATCGAGAAGCTGCTGTCCGAGGAGGACCAGGACGACTGGATCGTGACCGGCCTGCACTACCTGCGTGCGCTCGCCCGGCACCAGGCCGGTCTGTACCCGGAGTCGCAGGCCACCATCGCGGAGAACGAGGAGCGCGTCGCGGCGTTGCGCTGCGCGGAGCCGTGGCTGCACGTGAACACGGAAAGCGTGCGGTGCGGAAACCTCCTGCTCGGTGGCGGATTGGCGGAGGCCGAGGCGATCGCGGAACGGATGCTCGAAGAGTCGTACGGCAACTCGGGTGTGACCATCGCCCATTCGTTGTGGTGCGCGGTGCTCAGCCGCTGCGCCCGGCTGCGCGGGCAGACGCGGACGGCCGTGCGGTGGGCCGGCGACGGAGCGGTGGCCGGGCAGGACTGGCCGCTCCCGTACGACGCGGCCGTCCTGTCCGAGTCGGCGATGGCCAAGGCGCTCCAGGGGCGGCCGGAGGACGCGGCCGAAGCGCTGGCCTGGGCCGAATCCGCCCGGCGGCCGGCGTGGCGGACGAACGGGTTCCTGGTGGACCTGGCCCGTCCGTGGGTGTTGGCCGGTGCCGGCCGGGTGGCGGACGCGGCGAGCGCCGCGCTGGAGGTGGCCGGGGCATCGCGACAACACGGCGCGCACGGCTTCGAGGCCACGGCGCTGCACGACGCGGCACGGTTCGGCGCCGCGTCGGCTGCCCGGCTGGCCGAACTCGCCGAACGGCTCGGCGACCCGATGACGCGGGCCTACGCGGCACACGCGCACGGCCGTGAGCACCGCGATCCGTCGCTGCTGGAGGAGGTCGCCGACCGGTTCGACCGGATCGGGGCCACGCTGTTCGCGGCCGAGGCACTGGCGGAGGCCGTTCGGCTGCACCGGAGCGCCGGCCGGGAACGTCCGGCTGCGGCGGCGGCCCGGCGGAAGGCTGCGCTGGTCGAGACGTTCGACCAGGTCACCACGCCCGCGCTGGGGGTCGAACCGTTCACCGGTCTCACGCCGCGCCAGTCGGAGGTCGCCCGGCTGGCCGTGGCCGGGCTGACGAACCAGCAGATCGCCGACCGGCTGCACACGTCGAAGCGCACCGTCGACAACCACCTGCACGCGGGCTACGTGGCCCTCGGCATCACCGGCCGCGCCGAGCTGCGTGCCGTGTTGGGGGCCGGCGACACCGACCCCCAACAGCCTCACCCGGGTCTCCCGGATCAGGTCGGCCCGACCTGATCAGCCCAGCCGGAACCGCTGCTGCGCCTGATCGTTGCAATCCCACTGCCAGATCGGCGCACCGTGGTGCCGGAAGGCGTGGGCCACGTCGAGGCACCTGCCGCTGTTCCGGTTGCGGAACTCGACGTAGCCGCCGCCCTTGTCGGTGACGAACCAGTGCTGGTGGAAACCGCCGTTGCACCCGTACTGGATGGTGGCCGTGCCGTTGGCCTGGCCCGCCAGGAACACATCGACGCACTTGTCACTGGCCGCGTTGCGGATCTCGACCAGGTTGCTTCCCAACGAACGCAGTTCCCACCGCCAGGCCGGGTGGTGCCCGTTGCAGTCGTCCTGGAGGATCGCCGCCCCGTCGTGCGGCGAGCCGACAGCCGGACCCACGCACAGCCCGCTGTTCCCGGCGACGAGCAGGAACGTGGCCGCCGCCGGTGCGACTGCCGCCTCCTGCGTGACCGGCTCCGGTGCGCCGGCGGCGGAACCGGTCAGCGTCAGTGCGACGAGCCCGGTTGCCGCCGCCAGCATCCCCAGCCGGCGGATCAGGCGAGATCTCATGTTTCGGTCCCCCTCGGATGAACGGTTGGACCGGTTCATCGTCGGCGGACGGGCCTTCGTCGCGCCTGAGTACCGCATGCTCATTTCCGACGCGACCGGCACGGCGGACCTGAGTGTGTGCCGGCGCGGCGGACGGCGAAGCCGATGGTGGAGCGTTCGGTGACGGTCCGCACGGCCTCTCAAACGGCTAACTCTCGCGCCAGAGGACGAGCTTCCTCAGCAGACCCGGATGACCCGGTCGGCCTGGTTGCGAATCGCCACCGGTAGGTTTCCCCAACTGCCGGCCGCGGGGTACGGCGGTGCGGTCCACAATCGCTCCCATCGACGCGTGGCAGAATTCCAGTTCTCCAGTGCCATCGTGGCGCTCGTCTTGTTCTGGATGGACTCGGTCCGATCCCGCCAGTCCCCGCCGAACGGATAGTCGACGTGATTCAGGTCGAGCCATTCGCCGCACGTGATCGTGCCGCCCCAGCAGTAGTACGGACCGCCGCCGCCCGGGTGGTCCCAGATGCCGAACTTCCACTGGCCACAGTCGGTGTACGCGTACTCGACGCTCGGCGAAGCTTCCGGGGAAGCCGACGCCACAGCAGGTGCGACCGCGGCGATCCCCGCCACCGCGGCCGTTACCAGGAGCAGTCTGGCAATGGACTTGAACATGTTCTTCCTCCCTTTCACGCATCCGACTCGGCCCTGGCCACACCTTGTCCCGCAGGGTGCTTCCACCGGTCGGGCGTGCGGGATCCGTTGTATCCGAATGCCCGCGTCAGTTCTTGAATGAATGGGAACCGCGAGCCGACAACCCGACCGGTGTGGCGCCGGTGAGGGCGCGGAATTCCCGGGTGAGGTGGGCCTGGTCGCTGTAGCCGGTCTCCTGCGCGACACGGGCGATGGATGTGCGCTGCCCATCCTGTTGGAGCAGTCGCAGGGCGCGCTGGAAACGGATCACGCGGGCGGCTGCCTTGGGTGCCAGTCCGATCTGCTCGCGGAACCGGGTCAGCAGGTGCCGGCGGGTCCAGCCGACCTCGCCGGCCAGCCGGCCGATCCCGATCCGGCCGCCGGAGCGGCACAGTCGGCGCCACGCCCACACCACCTGCGGTGCGGGTTGCGGTCCGGCCTCGGCCCAGGCGGCGAACGTGTCGTCGAGCAGCGCCAACCGCGCCGGCCAGCCCGGTGTCTCCGCCAGCCTGGCCACGATCCGGTCGGCTCGACGCCCCAGCACGTCGCCCCAGTCGACCACGGCGTCGGTCACTTCCCACAGCGGTACGCCCAGCAGCGCGTACGCACCGGGCGGGGACAGTTCCACCAGCACGCCCTGTCCTTCGGTGCGCCGCAAGACCGCGGAGTGTGTGCGCAGGCCGTACACGGCACCTGCGGGTACCGCCTGCGCGTCGGCGAGCCGGGGTGGCGCGCCGAGGCTGATGTCGATCCTGACCCCGGTCGACGGCACCACCCGCAGCCGTGCCGACCCGCCCCGATCGGTCCGATACCCCCGGTAGCCACGCACGCGGTCGGCCAGTCGCGGTCCGGGAGCACCGTCGACGGCTTCCGGTGAACCCTCCCCTTTGTCGAGTCGCTCGACCACGAATCCCCGGCAGGCCGCCCTGTTGCGACGGGCGTTCGCGACGGCATCCGAATTGTTTCCCCTGAAGCGCTGTCCGGCCATAGGAGCCTCCCCGCTACTCGGCCACAGCCATCGTCGCCGGGCGGGACCGCGTCGTCGTCGCCCCGCAAGCGTGGTTCCGCCCTACACCCTGCGACGTACCCGCCCGTCCGGCGCTAGATCAGCACCTCCTCGACCAGCCGGAACCACTCGCGGACGCCGTCGAGTTGGTCTTCCAGCCAGGTCGCCACGTCGGCCGCGAGGTCCAGGGCGCGCGGGGTGCGGACCCGGTCCGCCAGGTGTTCCACCAGCGACTGGATGCGCCGGACGGGTGGCGGGTGGCTGCCCGCGAACGGCACGGCCAGGCCCAGTTCGGCGGCCAGCCGGTCGACGACCTCGTGCAGGAACGGCACCAGGAGCACCGCGCCGACCAGGCACGGCTCGTGCCCGTCGAGTTCGCGCGGCCCGAGGTCGTCCAGGGTGCGGAGCATGATCATGGCGGCGATCCGGTCCGCCTCGTGTTCGCGGGGCCAGCCGACGCTCTGCGCGTCGAGTTCGCCGACCGGGGTGTTCGGGTCGGTCCAGCGGCGGGCGTTGACCAGGTGGCCGGCCAGCACGTGGCCGATCTCGTGGGCGATGACGAACTGGGTGGCGCGGCGCAGCATGAGGCCGACCAGGGCCAGGCGCTGGCCGGACAGTTCGGGCAGTTGCCGGGCCTCCACCGCGCCGTTGCCGTACAGGTAGGCGTTGACGGCTTCGGCGAGCGCGTAGGACGCCTGGTCGGCGGTGAGCAGCGGCGGGGTGCCGTAGTTGGGCAGCGCGCCGATCATGATCTTCAACACGGCGGCGACGAGGTCCGGCAGGCCGCTGTTGACCAGCAGCAGCACGCCCCGGAGCGCGGCTGCGTCGGCGATCTTTCGCTTGCCGTCGACGCCAGTTTCGAGCTG
>CBHFOL010000067.1:0-28759 GCA_965995405.1 uncultured Saccharothrix sp. | reverse complement strand
CGGGCCGCCGGGCGTGACCGGATCGGTCGGGTGCTGGCCGTCGTCGCGGTCGTTCCGTTGCTGTCGCCCGTGTTCGGGCCGTTGGCGGGCGGCGCGCTGCTGTCCGCCGCGGACTGGCCGTGGCTGTTCGCGGTGAACCTGCCGATCGGCCTGGCGGCGATCCTGATGGCCCGCCGCACCGTGCCGCCGGTCGGGCCGAACCCGGAGCGCACGCCGTTCGACGTGCGGGGCGCGCTGCTGCTGTCGCCGGGGCTGGCCGTGCTGGTCTTCGGCCTGACCGGCTTCGAGAGCGGACCGTCCGCCGTGCCCGTCGCGGCCACTTCGGTCGGCCTGGCGATGCTGGGCGGGTTCGTCGTCCACGGCCTGCGTGCCCGCCGCACCCCGCTGATCGACCCGCGCCTGTTCACCCGGCCGCCGTTCGGCGTGGCGGCGCTGGCGCTGGTCGTGCTCGGGGCGTCGGTGTTCGGCACGATGTTCCTGCTGCCGCTGTACCTCCAGAGCGCGCGCGGTCTCTCGGCGTGGGACACCGGGCTGCTGCTCGCGCCGCAGGGCGTGGGCGCGGCGGTCGCGTCGATCGTCGTCAACCGGGTCATCACCACCGCACCGCCGCGCACGCTGGTGCTGGTCGGCATCGCACTGGTGGCCGTGGGCACCGCGCCGTTCACCCAGCTCGGCCACGACCTGCCGGACATCGTCATCGTGCTGTCCCTGCTGGTGCGCGGCGCGGGCGCGGCCATGATCGGCGCTCCGGTGATGAACATCGTCTACAGCCGCATCGAACCGGCACAACTGCCGCGTGCGGCGGGTGCGCTGAACCTCCTCAACACCCTCGGCGGCTCACTGGGCACGGCGGTCCTCGCGGTGGTTCTCCAGGTGCGCCTCACCGTTCACGGACCCGACGCGGCGGCGGCGTTCGCCGACACGTTCTGGTGGGTTCTGGCGCTGACCGTCGTGGGCGCTCTGGGTGCGACGAGATTGCCCCGACCGGTGCAGGACCCCGTAACGAAGGACACCGCGGACGTCTGACGGGAACCGGCGCGCGGCGTCCGGCGGAAAGTTACCGAGTGTCGTCCGCCGCCGGGCCCGCCGCCGGTTCCTGCTCCATTTGAGTCGAGTCGGCACGCGGATATCGACGTCTTGTGCACGGCCGGTGTCCGGGAATGGTCTCGGGCATTGACCGTTGCCATTTCGCGGTCGAATGCCATACCTACGATCAGATGTATCGCGTCCGCCTCATGTTCAGTACAGTCACATAACTGTGGAAGGTGGGATCGGCACCCGGGGGAGTGCGCGGCGACTGAGTCGGTTCGCGCCTTGGGTGCTGTTGGCGGTATTCGCCTACCTGTACCTGGCGGTGTGTGCGACGGACGGCGAGGCTTTCGGTCCCGCCCGGACATTCTCCGTCGCCACGGCCACACCGCCACCTGTGGGCAATCACCATGACGACACCGATCCCTGTGGTGTCCTCATCCACCATTCCGATTGTTTCGTCTTCGTCGGTGGCGACCTCGCCGCGGGCATGAAAGTCCTGCCCGCGCTTTGTGCGCTGTTGTTCCTGGTGCCCGCCGTGTGTGGCGCCGTCCAGGTCCGAGGTGCGCCCGAGGTCGGCCGCGCTCGTCCGTCACCAGCGAAGACGTGCGGCGGACGGGCCGTTCTGCGGTCGCTGTGCGTCGCCCGGACCTGAGCCCGATCGGACCCGCCGCAGTGGTGTGGCGGGTCTCGTTCACGTGCCCTCCGGGCATTCCGGGCTGACTGCCGCCCGACGACGACAGCCGTGCGGATCGGCACGGCAATACCTCGTCGTGTCCGGACGACCCGGTCATCCCATCACCAGTCTCCCTCGAATTCCGAGGGTCTGTGCCGCCGTGTAACCCATGTTGCGCTGATTGCTGCCTGCGATCGTCCCTGCCTGCGCTCGTTCGTTCCGAGCGGCTACTTATTGGAGTTCACGTGGTCCACGTCCCATGTCCCTGCCCCGAATTGAACGGTCCCGCCTTCCCGACCGTGCTGGACACCGTCGGCACCACCCCGATGATCGGCCTCCGGCACCTCACCGGGGAATCCGACGCGTCCGTGGTCGTCAAGTTGGAGCGGTGCAACCCCGGCGGCAGCATCAAAGACCGCCCCGCCTGGCACATCGTGCGCAAAGCCGAAGAAGAAGGACTGCTGCGGCCCGGTGGAACGCTCATCGAGTCCTCCTCGGGCAACTTCGGCATCTCCCTGGCGATGATCGGCGCGGCCCGGGACTACCGGGTGATCATCATCGTCGACCCCAAGGTCACCGCGACCAACCTCGCGATGCTCCAGGCGTTCGGTGCGGAGGTGATCGTCGTCCACGAACAGGACGACACCGGCTCCTACCACAAGACCCGCATCGCCCTGGCCAACCGGCTGCACCGGGAGATCCCCGGCTCGTTCCGCCCCGACCAGTGCTTCAACCCGCTCAACTCCCAGGCCCACTACCGCGAGACGGCCGTCGAACTGGTCGACCAGACCGGACCGGCGCTGGCCGCCGTGGTGGCCACCGTGAGCACCGGCGGGCAGCTCGGCGGGATCTCCCGCTACCTGCGGGAAAACGCGCCCGAAGTGCACATGGCCGGCGTGGACGCGATCGGCTCGGCGGTGTTCGGCGGCCGATCGCACTCCTACCTGATCCCGGGCGTCGGCCTCGGCTGGACACCGACCAACCTGGACGACCTGTCCCGGCTGGACTCGGTGTACAAGGTGTCCGACGAGGACGCCTTCCTCGCCTGCCGGGTGCTGGCCCGTTCGGAAGGGATCCTGGTCGGCGGCTCGACCGGGGCGGCGCTGTGCGTGGCCCTGCGGCTGGCCCGACACCACGGCGCGGGCCGCTCGGTCGCCCTCCTCGCCGCCGACAGCGGCGAGCGGTACCTGCACACCATCTACAACGACGACTGGCTGCGCGAGCACGGGCTGTGCCTGGACACCTCGGCGGCGGAGTTGCACCGCCGGGTGGACCGGCTGGTCCCGTACAGCGTCCAGCCGTCGCAGACCGCCAACTACCGTCCCGAACTGGCAGGGGAGCTGGACTCGCCGCACGCGCCCGAGGACGACCGCCGTCCGGCGGCCGTGAGCCGGGCGCAGGCGTGACGGCCACCGAACAGGCGGAGCGCGGGGCGTGGTCGGTCCCGGGGTTCCGCCGCCTGTGGCTGGCCAACACCGCCGACGCCTGGGCGGTCTCCCTGCTGCCCGCGGCCGTGACGTTGGCGTTGGTGCACCAGGGATCGGGCGCGATGGCGTTGGGTCAGGTGCTGGCCGCCAAGACGGTCGGGTTCGTGGTTGCGACCGTGCCGGGCGGGGTGCTGGCCGACCGGTGGTCCCGGCGCAAGGCGATGGTGCTGGCGTGCCTGGTGCGGGCCGTTGCGGCGCTCGCGCTGCCGATGGCCCTGGCCGGGCCGAGCTGGGGCAGTGCGGTGTGCGTGCTGCTCGTCGGCGCGGGTGAAGGGGCGTTCCGGCCGTCCTATCAGGCCATGGTCGGCGACCTGATACCCGAGCGGCAGCGGCAGTCGGCCAACGCGCTGTCCACGATCACGTTCCGGCTGGCGCTCGTGCTGGCACCCGGTGTGGCGACCACGGCCGTCATCTGGGTCGGGCCCGGACCGGTGCTCGTGCTCACGGCGGTGCTGTGGTGCCTGACCGCGTTCGCCGTGCGCGGACTGCCCGAGCGCCACGTCGACAACGCCCGCCCGGCGGAGTCGGTGCTGGAGCAGTTCATGTCCGGCGTGCGGGAGGCCCGTCGCCACCGCTGGTTCGTGGCGGGCCTGGTGATGCTGGTCTTCGTGCTCGCGGCGGGGGAGGCGGCCCAGATGGTGCTGCTCCCGGTGATCAGCCGGGACCGGTTCGGCACCGATCTCGTCTACGCCGCCGCACTCACCGGCTACTCGATCGGGGCGCTGGCCGGCGGTGCGGTCATGACGCGCTGGAGTCCGCGCCTGCCCGGCCTGGTCGCCGTGCTGGGGTTGGCGTTGTACGCGGGGATTCCGCTGGCGTTGGCGCTCGCGCCGGAAGCCTGGCTGGTGCTCGCCGCCTACGCGCTGGCCGGTGTCGGCATGGAACTGTTCAACGTTCCGTGGTTCAGCGCGGTGCAGCGTGAGGTGCCGTCGCATCTCCAGGCGCGAGTGTCCTCATTGGACTTCATGGTGTCGTACTCGATGAGTCCGCTCGGTCTGGCGTTGCTGCCCTTGGTCGTGGTGGCGACGGGCATGGAGACCGCGCTGATCGGCACCGCGATCGTGGTGCTGCTGGCCTGCGTGGGCACGTTGGCGGTGCCGGGGATGACGCGCTTCCACACCAGGGAGCGTCGAGCGCCGGTCCGGGAGGCCGCGAGGTGACCCGAGGTTCCGGCCGGGGTGCACAAGTTTCCACGCCGGCCGGAACCGTCGGGTACTAGCTCTGCTGGGTGTGCTTCTGGGCCACGCCCGCCCACACGACCGACTCGCTTGGCCTCTCGAAGGTGACGACCGGCGCGTCCTGCGGCGACTCCTCGGGACGCCACAGCGGCGTCCAGGTCGGGCCGGGTTCGATGAACCGGAAGTCGCCGAACAACTCCTCGATCTCCCGGTGCGATCGCCAGACCGCCAGGCTGCCGGCGGTCCGGCAGAGCTGCTTGAACCGGTCCAGCCGGTGCCGGCAGCCGTCCGGCACGCGTTCGTCGGTGATGTGCGAGATCGCCAGGTACGACTGCGGGCTCAGGAGTTCGCGGAGGCGGGCGACACAGCGCGGGCCGGCGTCCGGCTGCGTGCCGACGGGTTGCTCGACGTGCAGCACGGCGATGATGAGCAGCCCGACCGGCTGATCGAGGTCGACGGTGCCGGTCCGCGCGACCAGTTCCCAGAGCCCGTCGGGATCCCGCAGATCGGCGTGCACGGCCGCGTGCCGACGCACGTCGCCGCTCTCCTCCAGTTGCACCTGCGATTCCGCGACCGCCAGCGGTTCGTGGTCCACGTAGACGATGCGGGCCTCACCGGGTGCGACGGCCTCGGCGATCTCGTGGACCGGCCCCATGGTCGGCAGGCCGGAGCCGATGTCCACGAACTGCCGGACGCCCCGGCGCAGCAGGTGCCGCACGACCCGGTGCAGGAACAGGCGGTTGGCCTGCGCGATGGCGCGGAGCAGGGGGAACTCGCGGAGAGCCCGGTCGCCGATGGCGCGGTCGACGGCCCAACTGTGGGAACCGCCGAGGAAGTGGTCGTAGACCCGGGCGTTGCTGGGATGCGTGAGATCCAGACCGGGCACCACGAACGGCTCCGCAGCGGACTCGGCCACAGGTCTGCCCCTTTCCATGTGGCTTGGTCACGTGCGGTCGATCGTACCCGGCCGGTGTTCGGCCCGATATACGTCAGTCGAATGACGGGTCGTCACCGAGTTCGGCGCGCAATCCCATCAGGAATTCCCGCGTGGCCGCCCGGTCCAATGCCGCGGCGCAGAGGTCGTGCCACAGTCGGTCGTACCGTTCGACTTCGTTCTTCTGTCGCAGTTCGATTCCATCGTTGGAGTGTTCCAGGTAGACGGTGTCCAGTTGGGCGTCCGGAAAATGCAGCACGGTGAAGTCGGGCGGCAGGTACGCGATGTTGGCGTTGAATGGCAGGAGGTAGATGTACAGCAAGGGGTAGTCGGTGGTCAGTCGGAGCAGGTGCTCGATTTGATCGCGGGTGACTTCGACCAATCCCCGGACCGTGCGGCGCAACGCCGACTCGCTGAGGACGTAGTGATACCCCGGCGGTGACGCCCGGTCGAGGATCTTCTGCCGCTCCCGGCGGTTCCGCACCCGGTCGTTGAGTTCGTCCTGACTGGACAGGTCTTCCTGTGCCAACATGTACTGCATCGATTGGATGGTTCCGGGAAGCCGCTCGCTGTGCAGGCCCATGATCGTGGTCGCGTGCCCTTCGAGTTCGGTGACCCGGCGAAAGTGGTCCGCGACCGCAGTCTGGTCGCCGGTCCTCTTCGTCCGCCGGCTGTCCCGCGCGAGCTGCTCCATCCGGGCGGCCGTCTCCGGTTCGATCCCCAGCGCCGAGACGATCTTGGCCAGGTCGGTGAGGTTGAGCGCCTGCTCCCCGTACTCGATTTTCTTGATCATGCTCTGCTGCCGGCCGATCTGTTCGGCCAATGCCGCCTGCGTGCGGCCGGCGGCTTTGCGCGCCTTGCGCACCAGGTTGCCGAGCTCCTCGCGCAGCAGCGTCACCGAATCCTGCACTGACTCTCCACGTGACCCTTCATGGAACGGCGGTCAGTCCACTGTAGGCGATGTGGGCGGCCGGGTAGCGGACTTTGTGGAGATGAGACGACGTACCGGCCCGAAAATGCTGGAAATGCTACCGAGCGTTTTGTCGCGTCACCCGGACGGCCGAGTGCGAAAGTTGATCTGCCCCGTCGTATCGGCCGGACCGCGCGGACCCGAGGAAGGCGCGCCACCCCGTGCCGCTGAAGATCAGCGCCGGTCCGGCAGCCCGCTTGCCGTCGCGCACGGCAGCGATGTCTCGGACCCCGAGATTCACTTCCACGCAGTTGCCGCCGTCCGGACCGCAGGCTGTCGCCCGTTCCCACATTCCGCTGGGAAAAGTATTCGTCCTCGCCGCCGATTCATGCCCGCCCATGTGGAACCCCCTCGACCCGGTGAGGTATCTGGACGCCCCCGGATTAATCCTGCTCCAGGATTAATCCGAGGGCAACCGGCTCGGTGGGAACATGCGTGTCCGGGCTATTCGTTCACCCGGAAGGGGCTGATGTCGAACATGTCTGCGAACGGCGGATCCACTCAGCGTGCAGGTCCGTCCGTGCGCAATCATCGTTCGTCGGCGGAAATCGGGTGCCGGGTCACCCCATCGCCTACTGGTGGTGACTCCGGGGCTGCGGTATAAGGCTCGGCCGCGCCATCTCCATTTGCGAGTATTACTCGATTTCCTTCGATTCTCCGGCCGCCGGCCGTGCCCTTCTGCGCCACATCTGCTGGAGCGCCAGGCCCAGGCTCGCGACGATCGTCGCCCCGTGGACGCCGAACGCGGCGACGATCACCACCGCCAGGACGCCGAAGACGAGCAGTGGCAAGAGAAGCAGCAGTGCCAGCCGCAACGTCAGGCCCCAACTGTCGAGCACATCGGCGAGCAGGCGCGGCCACGATCGCGTCGGACGCCGATGTCGGCTGCGTCGCCCGGACGCGTTCCCGCCCCGGGTCCGGCGCACCCGGCCGTCCCCGCGTGGCCGCCCACCACGAGGCCGTGCGCGACTGCCCGGCGAATGCGGTTCGTCCTGGTCGGGTGAGGTGCTTCGTCCGTTCTCACCTGAAGGTTCGGGTGAGTGCGGTTCTAAGCTGTTCAAGTTTCCGGTTGCCTTTCAAGGTCTGTGTGCGTGTGTGTGGGGGGCGATTCGACCGGTGCTCGTCGTCCGGCGGGGCGGCGAGCTTCGGCGGCGCAATCATGTCGTACCCGTCGACGTTTTTTCCAACTGGGTCCCGCGGTCCGGTCCGGTCCGTCGGGTCCGGCGGGAGAATATTCTCTGATGAAATTCGGAACGATTCGGGTGAGTAGCGCCGGATGGTCTCCGGAGTGTCCCGGTCACTCGTCGGCGCAGCGCGCGAACCCCGTGGTCGATACCGGGTGAAGCGGATTATTCCGCGTTGAGCCGGTCCTGCTCCGAACGGTGGATTCTCTAGCGGCGGGCGACGTCAGGCGTGGTCGGCGGCCGTACCGGCGCTGTGTGGCACCGGCTCGGACCCATCTGACTGAACCGTTTCACCCGCAGGTTGTCGTGAGGGAAAGCGCATTTTTACGGGTTTGCGGCCGGGTTGACCGTCATCGCATCGATCGACGTCGGTCTCTTTGGCGGTGGGTGCGGTGGGCGCGGCGGGTGCAATTCGCATCGTTTTCGGCCGCCGCTGCGGGCCGGCCTGGGAAGCGCTATCGGGTGCCGTGGGTGAATTCCAGCCGGGTGGTGGCGTCGTCGCGCAGCACCACCACGACGCCGTAGTCCCTGGTCCATTCGTCGGACACCAGGAAGTACTTGCCGCCGGTATTCTCCAGGAAGCGCAGCCCGACATAGCGGTACCGGTACCTGGACTTGTCGCCGTCGAGTGGCTCCTCGCGCACGCCGGGCGCGGCGATGTGCATCCGTTCCTGGCTGTAGACGGCCACGGCGGGCTTGTGCCCGAGGTTGTTCGCGAAAACATCGGCCGACTGGACCCCGTCCACCTCGGCGTAGTTCAGGGCGGCCCAGAACAGGCTCAGCACGGCCGCGACGGCCGCGAACAGGCGGATCCGCGGCCAGTTCCAGTCCCAGACGCGCCGAGCCGTGCGGGACAGGCCGCGCAGGTGGACCGCGTAGCACGAGAGCATGATCCCGCCGCCGACCGACAGCGGGAAGACGTAGAAGCTCAGCACCGGCCACAGGAAGCCCAGACCCACCACCGGCAACGGGAGCAGCAACCAGGACAGCGTCAGGAGCGTCAGCACGGCCTGCCACCCCTTGGTCGGCTGCCGGTTCTCGAACCTGGACCGCAGCCGTGGCTCCAGCCACAACCACACCAGTCCGGCGAGCACGATCACAGCCAGCAGGTTGAAGACCGGGCTGATGCTGCGCAGCATGTAGTCCACTGTGGACATACCGAGGACGTTGCTCTCGAAGCCGAGTTCGCGGGTCTCCGTCTCACTGCGCTTCCAGCCGAACGCCACCAGCAGACCGGTGATCACGGTGACGTTGGCCAGCACCGCGCCGACCTTGCGCAACACCTCGCCCTGGTCGCGCGGAGCCGGCTCGGGCCGGATCCGTCTGCGGGGCAGGCGTTTGGGCGTGGTCATCGCGTTCTCGTCACCGTCGTGGTGGTGACGGTCGTCGTGGTGGTGGTCTCCGTGGTGGTGGAGGTAGTGCCTTCCACGACGTCGGTTCGCGGGTCGTCCCGGCTGGGTTCGTCGTCCGTCGGCCAGTTCGGAGTCGAGCCCGGAGTGCACTCGACGGCCTCCTGCGCGATCTGCTCCAGGACGCTGCGCACCGCGCGCAGGGTTGCGCAGTCGACCTTGGCGGAGCCATTGCGCCCTTGGTGCATTTCCAACCCCAACGCGGCGGCCTTGGCGAACATCGTCCGGGCACTGGATTGCCGACCGCCGCACAGGTCGATGGCGGCCTGGTACAGGGGCGAGTTGCGGGGTGTGGTCAACCCGCGCCAGAGCCGGTTCAACGAGTCCTGTGCTTCGCCGCACGAGCCGTTCGTCAGGTGTGTGTAGATCGAGTCCTCGTTGGTGGTCGGCGAAGTCGGCCCCTTGGGCAGGTTCCAGCCGTAGCGCCGTCCCGTCGGCGTGGTGACGACCACCTTCGTGGTCCGATCGGACGTCGTGGTCGTGGTGCTCGACGTGTCCACCACCGACTCCGAACGAGTCGTGGTGGTGGACGTGTGCACGGTGTTCCGGCCGGGTCCGGTCAGCGCGCCACTCCCACATCCGGCGACGGCCAACAAGAGCAGGAACGGGAGGACTCGGCGGCAGCCATCCATCGCAATCACTTCCCTCAGGTGACCTAATGGATGAGGCCCCGTCCGGCTGGCTGGATACATTCCCGGTTCCCCCGAACGGGCTACTTCCGCGCCGCTCCCTTCCGCGCCGCCAGGACGATGAGCACGCCGGAGACGACGTCCGCGAAGTACGGGGACGGCACGAGCAGGGCGCCGCCCGCCCAGCGCGGCATTCGCCTACCCGTGTTCACGGTGCAGTGCGGCAAGGTCGTCGCGGTCGCGCCAGGCCCGTTCCCACTGCCGCGCCATGGCCGGGTAGACGATGAGGTACCGGAAAGGCGCGATGGCGGCCATGTAGAGCTTCCCGAGCCGGCCGTTGGGCTTGACGAGGACGGCCATCCGGAGCTCGTGGTCGCCGTTCGTGCCCTGCGCCCAGCTGAGGTGCATCACCGTGTGGACGGTCTTGTTGGCCAGTTCGCGAGCGGACTCCGTCGCGATTTGGTAGACCGCTTTGAGGGGCATTTTGTCGTTGTCCGGCCCGCGGGGAGCGTCGCGCAGGTCGTCGGGCAGCCGGTCGCGGAGCGAGGCGACCCGCGCGCCGACACCCGCCGCCGGGTTGTCCCAGCCGAAGAGGGCACCGAGCTTCCACCGAACGGCGAACAGGAACCGCACCGGCCAGGGCTGACTCCCGAGCGTGCCGGCCGTCTGCATCGCGGCCAGCATCGTCGGGAAGTCGTCCGGCCCCGCGCCGGGGGTGCGGTACGCCCAGACGTCCTCGACGTCGAAGTCGGGGGCGAGCTCGTGGATGCGCCACGAGTGCTCGGTGTAGGCGGACTTCGCGAGTCGTGCCATCTGCGGACCTCTCGTTCTATACGGTGCCGTATACTTCGACTATACGGTACCGTACATATGGCCGGGAACAAGACGTCCGAGACAGGTGAGCAGGTGCCTCCCATCACCCGAACCCCACGAAGCCGCTGGATCGAAGCGGGACTGGACGCCCTGGCCCGAGGCGGACCGGACGCGGTCCGGGTGGAGGTCCTGGCCGCCGGGATCGGCGTGACGAAGGGCGGCTTCTACGGGCACTTCGACGGCCGTCCGGAGCTGCTGGACGAGCTGCTGGACGAGTGGGAACGCCGCTGTACCGACGACGTCCTGGAGCGGATCGAGTCCGAGGGCGGGGATCCGGTCGAACGGGTCCGCCGGGCGGGCGAACTGACCTTCTCGGACGACCTGCACCGGATCGACCTCGCGATCCGCGAGTGGGCGCGGCACGACCCGTCGGTCGCGGCACGACTGCGGCGGATCGACAACGCCCGCATGGACTTCCTCCGCGCGATGTTCGGCAGCTTCATCGCGGACCCGGACGAGGTCGAGGCGAGGTGCACCCTGGCCTTCGCCCTCGCGATCGGCCGCCACTTCATCGCGGCGGACCACCCCGGACGCACCAAACACGAAGCCATCCACCTGGCCGGAGAACTCCTCCTGCGACCCCGGCCGTGAACGCGCACTACCCGCCTGGCGGCGGGATTCGGCGGCGAGCGGCCCTCGAACCGCCGTCCGCGTGACGGAGGCGACGGCCGGACCTCACACCGCAGGCCGTCCGCCGGTGGTCTGCTCCAGCACGCGGTCGAGGCGGATCGGGAGGGTCCGTTGGCGGGTGCCGGTGGCGTGCCACACGGCGTTGGCGATCGCCGCCGCGGTGCCCGCCGTGCCGATCTCGCCGAGGCCGTTGAACCCCGATGGGTCCTGCGGCTCGTAGTCCGGCACGAAGTCGGCCTCGATGTCGGGCAGGTCGGCGTGCGCGGCGATGTGGTAGCCGGCGAAGTCGCCGCCCGCCAGTCTGCCGGTCCGGGGATCCCGCACGCTCTCCTCGTGCAGGGCCATGGACAGCCCCATGATCATCCCGCCGACCACCTGGCCGCGGGCCAGCAGCGGGTTGATCACCCGACCCACGGCGAACATGCCGAGCAGGCGGCGTACCCGCACCTCGCCGGTTGCCGGGTCGACGGCGACCTCCGCGAAGACGGCGCTGTAGGTCTGCCGTTCCCGGTCCGGCTGGAAGTCGATCATCGTGGTGGTGTCCACCGTCGCGGTCACCGGGCGGGCCGGGTCGGCCAGGTCCTTCCGCAGTTTCCGCGCGGCCTCGGTGATGGCGAAGGACCACGACGTCGTGCCGCGGGAGCCGCCCGCGCCCCACGCCATGCCGAGGTCGCTGTCGCCGATCCGGATGCGGATCCGCTCGGTGTCGACCCCGAGCGCGTCGGCGGCGACCGCGGTCAGCGCGGTACGGGCGCCGGTGCCGATGTCGCTCGCGCCGATCGACACCGTGAACGTGCCGTCGGTCTCCGCGGTGATCCCGGCCGTCGACGGGAACACCCCGGCGCTGAACGAGGTGACGGCCATTCCGCTGCCGATCAGCAGCGGGCCCTCGCGCCGGGAGCGGGGACGCCGGTCGCGTGCCGCCCAGCCGAACCGGCGCGCGCCCTCCCGCAGGCAGGAAATCAGGCGGCGGGTGCTGAAGGGCTTCCCCGACACGGGCGCGACCGCGGGCTGGTTGCGCAGCCGCAGCTCCAGGGGGTCCATGTCCAGCCGCTCGGCGACCTCGTCGATCGCCGACTCCAGGGCGAACGAGCCGGGCGTCGCGCCCGGCCCGCGCATCGAGGCCGGCGGCAGGATGTCGAGCGGCACGGCGGTGAGCCGCGTGCGGATCGCCGGCACCGCGTACAGGATCTTGGCCTGCTCGGTGCACCACTCGATGTACTCGGCGAGTGGCGAGAGGGCGAAGGCCGCCCGGTGGTGGATCGCCCGCAGGCGGCCGTCGGCGTCCGCGCCGATGGTCACGAGCTGGTCGGTCGGGGGCCGCGACGAGGTCGTCTCGAAAACCTGTGCCCTGGTCATGGCGATCCGCACCGGACGGCCGAACCTCCGGCCGGCCATCGACGCCAGGATCACCTGCGGGCCGCAAGCGCTTTTGCCGCCGAACCCACCACCGACGTGCTCGGAGCGGACGTGCACGCGCTCGCGGTCGATGGACCACAACGCGGCCAGGACCTCGGACACGCTGAACGCACCCTGGTTGGAGTCCACGGCGTACACGTGGCCCTCGTCCCACCACACGGTCGCGGCGTGCGGCTCCAGGGCGCAGTGGCTCTCCTCGGGGGTGCGGTACCGCTCCTCGACCACGACCTCGGACGCCGCCAGCTCCGCGTCCAGGTCACCGGTGTCCGCCTCCGGTCCGAACGCCGTCGACGCCGGACGCGCCGCCGGGTGCGCCAGGCTGAAGTCGAGGTCGTGCGCTTCGACGTCACAGGTGACCCGCAGCGCCGCCGCCGCGGCTCTGGCCTGCTCGGGCGTTTCCGCCACCACCAGCGCGACCGGCCGGCCCGCATACGGGATCACGTCGTCCTGCAACAACCGCAGGCTGCCGTCCGGGCCGAAGTAGTTGCCGGCGTGGGGGTTGAGCCGGGGCGCGTTGCGGTGGTCGAGCACTCCCAGCACACCCGGCATCCCGAGCGCGGTCGAGGCATCGATGTCGCGGATCCGGCCCCGGGACACGGTGGCGGTCACCATCCAGCCGTGGGCCAGGTCCGGTACCGGTACGTCCGCGGCGTAGTGGGCGGCACCGGTCACCTTGAGCCTGCCCTCGATCCGGGGGCGTGGGGTGCCGACGGCGCCGGGAGCAGGGTTCGTGCTCATCGGTCCTTCTCCGTTCCCGCGAGTTCGCCGAGCACGGCCTCGATGAGGTTCCGTGCCAAAGTCACCTTGTACCCGTTGTCGCGCAACGGCTTCGCACCGCTCAGCGCCTCCCCGGCGGCGGCCCGGAACCCCTCGGCGGTGGGCCGCGTGCCACGGAGCAGGGCCTCGGCCGAACCGGCCCGCCATGGCCGCGACGCCACCCCGCCGAGGGCGATGCGCACGTCGCGCACCACGCCGTCGCGGATGTCGAGCGCGGCGGCGACGGAGACGGTGGCGAAGGCGTACGACGCGCGCTCGCGGACCTTGCGGTAGCGCGACCGCAGGCCGACCGCGGACCCCGGCAGCGCGACGGCGGTGATCAGCGCGCCGGGTGGCAGCGCGGTCTCCCGGTCCGGCCGGTCACCGACCGGCGGGTAGAACCGGGACAAGGGGATCTCCCCGGCACCGTCGAGCGTCTCGTAGCGCACGACCGCGTCGAACGCGGCGAGCGCCACCGCCATGTCCGAGGGGTGGGTGGCCACGCAGTGCTCGGAGTGGCCGAGTACCGCGTGGTTGTGGTGCACTCCCGCGATCGCGGCACACCCGCTGCCGGGCACCCGTTTGTTGCACGGCTGGGAGAGGTCGGCGAAGTAGCCGCAGCGGGTCCGCTGCACCAGGTTGCCGCCCACGGTGGCCATGTTCCGCAGCTGGCCGGACGCGCCCGCCAGCACGGCCTGGGTCAGCGCCGGGAACCGGCGGCGTACCTCGGGGTGCGCCGCCGCGTCGCTGTTCGTCGTGGTCGCGCCGATGACCAGCCCGCCGTCCGGTGTGTCGCGGACACCGGCGAGTGGCAGCCGCCGCACGTCCACCAGCCGGGTCGGCTGCTCGACCCCGCACTTCATCAGGTCGACGAGGTTCGTGCCCCCGCCCAGGTAGCGGGCGCCGGCGTGGTCGGCGACCGCCGTGAGCGCCTCGCGGACTCCTGCCGCGCGCTGGTAGGTGAACTCTCTCATGCCGTCCTCCCTTGGCGCACCGCGGTTTCGAGCACCGCGCGCACGATCGACGGGTGTGCCCCGCAGCGGCACAGGTTCCCGCTCATCCGCTCGCGCACCTCGGCCTCGTCCAGTTCCGGCGCCCGGTCGGGGGAGTCGTCGGAGGTGGCGGCGCTCGGCCAGCCCGCGGCGTGTTCGGCGAGCATCCCGACCGCCGAGCAGATCTGCCCGGGAGTGCAGAACCCGCACTGGAAACCGTCCAGGCGCACGAACGCTTCCTGGATCGGCCGCAGCTCGCCCTGGTCGGCCAGTCCTTCGACGGTCGTGATCGCGGCGGCGTCGGCGGCGACCGCGAGGGTCAGGCAGGAGACCACTCGCCGGCCGTCGCACAGCACCGTGCATGCGCCGCACTGCCCATGGTCGCACCCTTTCTTCGTCCCGGTGGCGCCCAGGTCCTCCCGCAGCACGTCGAGCAGCGTCCGGCGGTTGTCAACGGACAGCCGGTGGGTCGTCTCGTTGACTCGCAGAGATATCTCGCTGCGCGTGTCATCGGTCATCCCGATCCTCCTCATGCGGACGCCAGTGCGCGTGGCCTGCGGCAGAAGTGGACGAATGCCGGCGGCACTTCGGAGGCTATGTCGGGAGTTCCGCCGCAGGGCCCATCAACCGGGCAAGCCGGTAGGATCGAGCAAGAGATCGCGAGTTCTGGTCAACTTCCGCGAGGAGCGACCGGCGCGCCGGTTCGGGCATTCGCGTTGAGGCGGACCGCGTCCCGGCGCGGCGGACCACCGAACAGCCGGCGGTACTCGCGGCTGAACTGGGCGGGGCTCTCGTAGCCGACCTGACGGCTGATCCCGGCGATGTCGGTGGGATTCGCGGCGAGCAGCAGCCTGGCGCGGTGCAGGCGCATCTGCTTCTGGTACCGGATGGGGCTCATCGAGGTGACCGCCTGGAAGTTGCGGTGGAACGCGGAGACGCTCATCCCCGCCAGCCGCGCCACCTCCTCGACCCGGAAGGGCAGCGCGTAGTTCTCGCGGATCCACTGGACGGCACGGGCGATGTGGCTGAAACTGCTGTCGGGCAGGCCGAACTGGCGCAGGACGGTGCCCTGCTCGCCGGTGAGCAACCGCCAGATGATCTCCCGCTTGACCATGGGCGCGAGCACGGGGATGTCGCGGGGTTGGTCGAGCAGCCGCAGCAGGCGGACGACGGCGTCGAGCAGTTCGGCCGAGGCGCTGCTGACGGCCAGACCGGCCGATGCCTCGGGCGCGAGTTCCGGCAGTTCGGCGGGACCTGCCTGGAGCAACACCTCGGCGACGGCGTCCGGCCGCAGGGTCAGGCCGAAACCGAGCGCGGGTTCCTCGGGGCTCGCCTGGAGGAACTGCGCGGTCACCGGCAGGTCGACCGAGGCGATGACGAACTCCCCGGCCCGGTACTCGTACAGGCGGTCGCCCAGCGCGAACCGTTTCGTTCCCTGGGCGACGAGGGCCAGCACCTTGCCGTAGGTGGTCGGCGTCGGCGGACCGGGCCGATCCGCGCGGAAAATGCGGACGTCGTCGATGCTCGTGCTCAGGTCGGGCCGAGCGTGCCGGGTCAGCAGGGCACGCAACTCGTCGAGCGGCATGGTCGTCATTGAAGCACCGCACAGCCCGAAGCCCACTACCCGCGAGCCCGGCGTACCGACACGGCGGCCACACTGGTCCAGGACAAGCCGTCGTGCGGGTGCCCCGTTGGACCCGAGGGCACGGGTCCAACGGGGTCGCTCTCACTTCAGGCCGTACGCGCGGATGATTGTCTGCTCCACCGCGTTGCCGTCCCGGTCCTTGGCGGACGCCCGCAGCGACACGAACTTGGCGTCCCTGGGGTGCTTCACGGCGGCCAGCCAACGGTCGCCGAACTTCACCAGCGGCACGGGCTGCCAGGTCGCGCCGTCGTCGTAGGACACCCGCACGGTCGTCCGCACGTCACCGGGCTTCGCAGACCCGTTGCGCTGCACGTAAACCGGGAACGCGAAAGGCCGTCCCGCCGCTGTCCGGTTCCGATCGTCCAACTCGGGCGCGAACCGCACGGCCAGCAGTGGCAGCGCCGCCGCCGTCTCGCCCGCCACGGTGTCCGAGCCGAACGTCCACGCCGCCGACACCTCCGTGGACAGTTCGGACACGCCCTGCCGCGTCGCCTGCGTCTCCAGCCGGAACGCCCCCTTGCCCGCCGGCACGGTCGCGCGCACCGCACCGGCCACGTCCGTCCGGGCCACCAGCACACCGTCCCGGTGCAGCGCGGTGCGCGCCGTCGTGGTCCGCGAGTTGCCGTAGCGGTTCTGGCCCTGGTCGGTGAACATCTGCACCGCCACCGACACGTTGTCGCCGAGGCGGCCCGCCCACGTCTCCGGACGTGGCATGAGCGGCAGCGCCGGACCGAACACGGCCGCGTTCCACTTGCGGGTCACCGGCCTGTCCAGGGTGAACCGCTCCGGCTGGGCGGTCTGCTGGAAAGTGTCCGCCGGGAACGCGAAACGCGCGGGTTGCTGGTAGAAATCGGTCTGCCAGTCGAAACCCGGCGAATAGCGCTCGACCACCCGCTGGGGCAGCGCGCCGCCCACCGTCTGGCTGATGAACCCGCGCTGATCCGGTCCGGAGGCCGCGACCACCGCGTCCACCCGGGCCAGCTCGCGGTCGGCGAACCGGTGGTCCAGCGCGGCCGGGACGCCGCCGTCGTCCGTCCAGCCCACGTGGTACTGGTAGGGGCTGTCGTCGAAGTCGCCATGGGCGTCGGGCTCGGCGAGCCGGGCGTTCACCGTGAACGAGGCCCGGCCCGGCGCGGAAGTCTTCGACGGCACGAACTTCTGGCGTTCGAAGTCCGCGCTGTCGATGCCCGAGCCGGTCTCGCCCCACTCCGTTCTCGCGCCCAGGAACGTGTAGACGTTGGCGACCTTCGCGTTCGGCCGGTCCACGGCAACCGACGGCGCACGGCCGTCCCGCGCGTCGAACCGGTACTCCGCCGGTCCGTCCACGACGATCGCCGGTTCGGCCAGGTTCGTGGTCGGGCGGTCGGGCAGGTCCGGCGTCTGGATCCAGCCGCTCGCGAAGTAGGTGCCCTTCGGGAGGCGGGCGCGGACCGTGCCGGACGGGTCGTGCGCCGAGAAGCCGCGCCGTTCGGGTGTAGCTGACGAACGCGAAGTGGTGCGACGACGCGGGGTTGCCGTTTTGGTCTACAAAGGACAGTGTCACGTCGTAGCTCTCCGCCTCCTTGGTGACGACGAGCGGCGTGCGCACTCCGGTGTCGCCGCCGGTCGCGACCAGCGTGCCCTGGTAGCGGCCGGCGGGGCCGTCGAGCGACGTCGTCACGGTGACGGTGACTTCGGCGGACGAGCCGGGCGCGACGGTGATCTCGGCCGGCGTCGCGGTGACCATGCCCGCCGGGGCCGCGTTGCCTTGCGGGTCCTTGAAGTCCGCGGTCACGCGCAGGGTGAGCGGTGCGGTGCCGTCGTTGCGGTAGGAGACCTTCCGCTCGATCGGCGCGTCGTCGTCGTGCGGCCACGGGGCCGTGCCCAGGGTCAGTGAGGTGGGTGACGAGGAAGCCGCCTGCCGGGAAACCCGTGCCACGTCGACCTGGCCCGCGCCCTGGTCGAACACCGACAGCGCCGGGTTCGGCTTCGCGGCGGCCATGAGCGCGGCCTTGAGCTGTGGCGCGGTCCAGTCCGGGTGCTGCCCGGCGAGGATCGCCACCGCGCGTCGCCGAGCACCTTGCCCACCAACAATTTGCTGTCCGGCGCGACGCCCTGGTACTTCCCCGTGCCGGTGATGATCGAGGCGACGTGCGTGCCGTGGCCGACCCGGTCGTCGGTGGTGTCGCTGCCGCTGAAGTTGCGCGTCTCGACGTTCGCGTCGGCGATGTCAGGGTGGGTGGCGTCGACTCCGGTGTCCAGCACGGCGACCGTCGTGCCCTGTCCGGTGTGCCCGGCCCGCCACGCCTCGGGCGCGCCGATCTGCGGCACGCTGCGGTCCAGCGCGGCGCGGACGGGCCCGTCCAGCCACACCTTCCCGCCGGCGGCGGCCGTGCGGGCCCCGGTCCAGAACGCCGTGCCCTTGTCGGCTTTCACCGCGTGACCGCCGATGCTGGGCAGCGCACGCGCCTCCCGCGCGATTCCCGCGCCGCCGGCGGTGACGATCAGCGGCGTGACCGACGTGGACCGGTCGTCGTAGCCGGCCCGGATCAGGCCGGTCACGTCGAACAGTCGCGGATCCAACCGGCCCTCCCGGACCGCGTCCTTGACGTCGGACGGCACGACGTGCAGGTCGCCGCGTTCGTCCAGGTGCTGGTGGAACGCCACGTCGGCGCGGCCCTGCCCCGGCCGGACCCGTGCCCTCCCGCCGAACACCGTCACCACGTCGCCGGTCACCAGCGTGACCGTGCCGTCCGGCGCGGACGTGGCATGTTCCTCCGCGGCTGCCGTGCCGGTGCCGGCCGACAGCGTCGCCGCCGCCAGCACCACGACCAGGAGTGAAGCTCTCCCTCGGGTCATCGGTCTCCCCAGTTTCACCGTGGCGGCCGTCGAGTCGACCGCCACCCCTCGTGGGGTAAGACCGTTCCCACCGCGAATTTGTTGCTTCCCGCCGCCGGGCTCGACGTGCGTCGCCGGCCGATGCCTCGGCCGGGCACGCGACCTGACTTCCGGACTATGACTGGAGGCTCGGCGTAACCGCCCGATGAGTCGGAAAGGGGATTACCCACACCTTTCCACTCCCAATTTATAGCGCACCGGGGGGCTTGCGGCAAGACCCGGGCAGTGCCGCAGAATCTCGCAATCGACCCGACTCCCGGGAGTCGGCTTGACAAAGGGTGGACAATAAAAAATCGGCGTGTCCTCCATTACCGGATGGAGAACCGCCGAACGTAACTTCAGGTTAAACGCTGTGAGGGGCCTGTGTCAACTCAGGGGTACGACGAGGAATTGCGGTCCGAGCGGAGCTACGTGGCCGGGCTCTACGGGCGGCTCGACGCCGAGCGCGCACGGGTGAAGGGCGAGTTCGACGCGGCGTTGCGGGGGACCGGCGGGACACCCATGGAACGGGATGTGGAGGTGCGCGCGCTGGCCAAGGAGGGGAAGCGGCTGGACGTGGCGGACAACGGGCTGTGTTTCGGCCGGTTGGACACCCTGTCGGGCGATCATTCCTACATCGGCCGGATCGGCCTGTTCGACGAGGCGAACGACTACGAACCGGTGTTGCTGGACTGGCGGGCGCCCGCGTCGCGCGCGTTCTACGTCGCCACCGCCGCGAGCCCGGAGAACATGCGCCGGCGCCGCCAGTTCCACACCCGTGGGCGCCAGGTGGTCGATTTCACCGACGAGGTGCTCGGCCGCCCGGACGGCGGGGAGCGGGGGGACGCGGCGCTGCTCGCGGCGGTCAACGCGCCGCGCGGTGACGGGATGCGCGACATCGTCGCGACGATCCAGGCCGAGCAGGACGAGATCATCCGGCTCGACCACCCGGGTGTGCTGGTGATCGAGGGCGGCCCGGGCACCGGGAAGACCGTGGTGGCGCTGCACCGCGTCGCCTACCTGCTCTACACCCAGCGGGAGCGGATGGAACGCCACGGTGTGCTCGTGGTCGGGCCCAACCCGGCGTTCCTGCACCACATCAGCCGCGTCCTGCCGTCACTGGGCGAGTCCGACGTGGTGTTCACGACCACCGGCGACCTCGTGCCCGGCCTGCACGTCACCGCCGAGGACACGCCGGAAGTCGCGCGCCTCAAGGGCTCGCTGAAGATCCTGGAGGTGCTCAAGGCGGCGGTCGCCGACCGGCAGCGGCTGCCGGAGCACCCGCTGCCGATCGAACTGGGGAACGGCACGGTGCGGATCGACGCCGAGACCGCGGAGTGGGCCAGGGAGGAGGCGCGCGCGAGCGGGCTGCCGCACAACGAGGCGCGCGCGGTGTTCGCCGAGATCGTCACGTACGTGCTCACCGAACGGTCGATAGCCCGGATCGGCCGGGGCTGGCTGACCAGGGAGGACCGCGAAGGATGGGAGCGCCTGCGGGCGGACCTGCACAAAGAGCTCGCGGGGGACGACAGGTTCACCGCCGCGCTGGACGAACTCTGGCCGACGCTGACGCCGGAAACACTGCTGGCGCCGCTGTTCGCGTCCCCGGAACGGCTGCGGGCGGCCGGTGCGGACCCGTCGTTGGCGCGCGCCGACGGCGACGCCTGGACGGTGTCGGATGTGCCGCTGCTCGATGAACTGGTCGACCTGCTGGGCCGTGACAAGTCGGTCGACCAGGCCGTCGAGCGGGAACGGACGGCCGAGGCCAAGTACGCCGCCGACGTGCTGGAAAGCCTCGTCAACCGGCAGGACTCGATGGACGACGAGGACCACCTGTTCGCCACGGACCTGCTCTACGCCGAGGACCTGGCCGACCGCTTCGTCGAGCAGGACACGCGCACCCTGGTCGAACGCGCCGCCGCGGACCGGGACTGGACCTACCGGCACGTGGTGGTGGACGAGGCCCAGGAACTGTCCGAAATGGACTGGCGGGTGCTGATGCGACGCTGCCCGGGCCGGTCCTTCACGGTGGTCGGCGACCTGGCCCAGCGCCGGTCGGCGGCCGGGGCGACCTCGTGGGGCACGATGGTGGAACCGTACGTCCCCGGCCGCTGGGTCTACCGGTCGCTGACGGTGAACTACCGCACCCCGGCGGAGATCATGACCGTGGCCGCCGCGCTGCTCGCCGAGTTCGCACCCGGAGTCCAACCGCCGGAGTCGGTCCGCGCGTGCGGCGTCCGCCCGTGGTCCAGGCGGGTCACCGAAGCCGAACTGCCCGCCGCCATCGGGGAATTCGTCCGAGACGAAGCCGGCCGCGAAGGCACCAGCGTCGTGATCGGGCCGCCGGGAGTGCCGGGCACGGTGACGGCGTCGGAGACGAAGGGCCTGGAGTACGACGCCGTCCTGGTCGTGGACCCGGAACGGATCCTCGCCGACGGCCCACGCGGCGCGGCCGAACTCTACGTCGCCCTCACCCGCGCCACCCAACGCCTCGGCGTCCTGCACCAGGGGCCACTGCCATCGGCCCTGACCGGACTCGCCGAAACCACAACAGCCGCCCCGGTCGGGAGGTAATGGCTGGGGTAGCGATTCGCGTTCGGCCGGCCGTGCGCCGGCGCAACGGCGAGCGGTCGGCCACGATCGCGGCCGTCGACGGGCATGACGGGATGGAACAGAGGCGACTCGACTCGCCGATGGTCCACCCTCAATTCCAGACCGCATCACCCGTTCGGGGGCTAACGTCAACCGTTTCTCGTGCGACATAGCCGCTGACATAGCTGTGGTCCGTACGGAGCGGTCAGGCTCCGTCGAAGAGAGGGAATCGAGTGTCGACCGCAACGGCGAGCCTTCGCCCTGAAGGCTCGGACGACGACGTGCGAGCACTGGTGCGGTGGTTGCGCGACGAGGACGGCCTGCGTGGGCGAGTAAGCCTCGCCGCGCAGCCGCCGGCCGCAGGGGAAATGGGCGCAGTGGTCGACGCTGCCGTGGTCGTGCTGACCAGCGGGACCGTATCGGTCTTCATCAGGTCGTTGTTCGGCTACCTCAAGCATCGTCGCACGACCTCGAAGGTCACCCTCAAAGTCCGTGACGACAAGGGCCGGGAGTTGGAACTGACATGTGGTTCCGATGACGACGCGCAGGCGACGCTGACCGCGGTCCGGGCATTACTGGAGGCGTAGGTGGCAGTTCTCCCTGACACTTCGCGTTCACGGGCCGTGCTGATCGGGACGAGCGACTTTCGGCAGACCGACCAGTTTCCACCGCTGCCTGCGGTGCGCAACAACCTGGTCGACCTGGTGTCGGTGTTGACCGCCGCCGACACCGGCATCCTGGGCTGGGAACAGTGCGTCGTCATCGACACACCGGACTCGGTGAGCAGCTTCATGGAGCGGCTGCGCAAAGAGGTCCACCGGGCCGAGGACCTCTTGATCGTGTACTACGCGGGCCACGGCGTCCGGCACGACACCAGGGACGAGCTCTACCTGACCGTCCGGCACACCGACCGCGACGGGTTGGCCGGTTCCGCCGTCCCGTTCGGCTTCGTACGAGAGGTGTTGGCGGACAGCCCGGCCAGGGTCAAACTGCTGATCTTGGACTGCTGCTACTCCGGGACGGCCCTCGGCGCGATGTCCGGCGGCGGGATCGGCGTGCGGGACATCGAGATCGCGGGTACGTCGGTCATCACGTCGTCGCCGAGGAACCAGGTGTCCCACGCCCCGCCCGGCGCGCGGAACACCGCCTTCACCTCGGAGCTGATCACGCTCCTGGGCCGTGGTGTGTCGCCTTCCGGCACGCCGCTGACGATCAGCACGCTCTACCGCTCGCTGCTCGCCGCCACGGCAACCCGGGGGCTTCCCGAGCCGAAGTTCAAGAGCACCGACACCAGCGCCGACCTGCTGCTGCGCAAGGAGCCACAGCCCGAGCCCGCTCCGGCGTCGCCTTCCGCCATGCCGTTTCCCGTTGCGCCCACCGAGCGGCCCGAGGTGCCCGAACCCGCCGCTGTGCGAGTGGATGCCCCGCGTGCCTTCCACTCGGCAGGCGAGACCACCGGCCCGGTGGCGGGGAGGGCTGCCGTCGCCAGGAGGGGCATCGAGCTGCCGGGTTTCGCGAAGGGCGTTTCCCGCGTGGTCAGCGGGCTGCTGTTGATTCCGCTGTGGCTGGGGGTGATCTCCGGCGCGAGCGCCATGATCGGCGGGGTGGCCGGCTTCCTCTTCGGAGAACCACGACCGGGCAAGACGGCTGCGTACGACCTCAACATCGGCTTCTCCGTACTGCTGGTCGGCGTGCTTTGCGCGGTGGTGCTCCGGTGGCCGGTGGCCAACTGGCGCGCGGGTCGATGGCCTCTCACCAACCGGGAAGCCGTCGAGGTGGTACTGCTGCGGCCCTTGCGCCGGATACCCGTCTTCCTGTCGGTCACGATGTTGCTGTTCTCCTCGGTCATGGTCATAGCGGCGTTGACGGTGTCGTCGACCGTGCCGACCACGACCTCGGGAAGCGCTGTGGCCACGGACGTCTCGGGCACGTGCATCCTGCTCGGGGTATCCGCCATGTTGGCCCTGTCGATCCACCACCGGAGGAAACACCTGACTCGGGTAGCCGGCACTCCGGTGTGAGCAGGGCCCACTCCTGCGCCACGTGACGATCTCCGCACCGTCGCCCGCGTCGGTGACTGGGCAGTCTCCTCAGCGAGAATCACTCAAACCGCTTGATCGGTGCGGATGGCGGTTTCGGCAGGCACGACGGTCGTTGTGGGGGAGTGGACGCGGTCTCGGGCCAGGACTGTGGAGGCCGCCACGGCGAACAGCCCGGCCGCCAGGATGCTCAACGACGGCACGAGGTAGTAGTACAGGGCCTCCGTCGGGTGGTTGAACCTCAGCGGCAGCACCAGCGCGGTCGCGGTGGTCGTCAGCCACGAGGCCGCGATCCCCAGCCCGAGCCCGGCCCGCCCTCGCCGGAGGACCAGGACCACGGCCACGGTCAGCCCGGCCGACGCGGCCAGCAGCACGTCGACCCGCTGCTGCGCGGCCACGTTGGCCAGGGTGGCGGGCTCGACGAGCCACAGCCGCGTCCCCGACACCACGACCACGGCCGCGGCGGTGCCGGCGAGCAGTCGCAGCCGGACACCCCTGCTCCACCACCAGATCCCGGCGGCGACGACGAACTGGCCCGCCAGCAGCACCCAGGACGGCGCCAGCAGCAGGTTCTCCAGGAACAGGTCCCACCCGATGCCGAGCAGCATCGCGGATTGCGGGACGGGGGTGATCGCGCCGATGAACAGGATCGCGATCAGCGGTCCCGTCCACCGCGGCACCGGCCCGCCGCCGTACCGTTGGCGCACGGCGGAAGCGCCCGCGCACAGGCCGGCCGTCCCGACGAGCGCGACCGGGAGGACGGCCCACCACCAGGCGGCGGTGGCGTCCTTCCAGGGGAGGCCGTCCTCGGTCAGGGCGAGGGAAAGCCCCAGCAGCGCCCCGATCGGCAGACCGAGCGCGTCTACGAGACGGGCGCGCCAGGGACGCTGGTCGTCCACGCCTGCCGCCTGCCAGACCGTGGTGCCCCAGGCGTACCCGAGCAGAGCGCCGGGGATCAGCGCGACCGCGAGGCTGGACAGGCTGATCGACAGCACCGGGTCCGCGATGCCCTGGAACAGCGGCCTGATGTAGAACGCCCCGACCATCAGGACGTTGCCCGCCAACGCGCCGAAGGCGAGTCCTTCGACACCGCGCGCATGTCCACCGCGTCCGCGGTCGTCCAGCACGGCGAGCCGTCGGTCGAACGAGGGGTGCAGGGCCAACAGCTTTCGAGCCCTCGACGCCGCGTCGCGTCCCCGCCCCAGGAGCGAGACCAGCGCGGCCCGGTACTCGACCGGGTGCGTCGAGAGCAGGTCGGCCTCGTGCTCGCGTGAACGCAGCACGCTGCGGGACACGAACCACACCAACGCCATCAGCAGCACGGACCGGATCACGTAGTCGCGGTTGAACTCGTTCCAGAGGTGGTGGGTGGTGCTCTTGTCCCCCGGCAGCAGGTCCAGCGCCAGATCGACCACCAACGGCAGGGCCAGGATCGCCGGCGTCGCCCACCACACGCCCCTGGTCAGCCAGACCCGGCCGGCGTCGCCCGCGACCACGTGCGCGCACTCGTGGCGCAGCAGCGCGTTCGCCTCACCCTCGGGGAGCGCCAGGACCCCGTTGGGCAGCACGATCCTGATACGTCCCCGGATCCGCACGGTGAACGCCTCGCGAGCCGCCGACGCGAACTCCACCAGTGGGACGTCCCGGCCGCCCATCCACCGCACGGCCTCGGCCGCGGCACGCTGCCAACGCTCGCCGGCGGGCCGGACCCGGCCGAGGCGGCGGTACATCCGCGCGGGCAGCAGGCGCAACAGTCCCGCCCCGACGAGCACCGCCAGCAGACCGGCACCCAGCGAGCACGCGACCCGCCGCCGTTCCACGGGGGCGACGCAGACGCCGAAGGAGTTGTCGAGGGGATCCGCCTCCGCCGTCAGCGCCAGGCATGCCTCCACCACCCCGACCCACCCGTGGTAGAACTGGTTGTACAGCAGGTTCCCGGCGAAGATCGCGGCCACGACGGGAACCCCGATCAGCAACGCGTAGCGCGCGCGGGTCGCCCCCGCCGTTCTCGGTAACTCGGACTCGGTCACTTGGAACGCTCGATCGTCTGGTGGCCGCCCGCCACGAGTTCCGCCACCACATGCCGCGCCACGGTCCGCGCGGTCTGCTCGTCGGCGTCCACCACGACCAGGTTCACGGTGATCGTCGTCGTGATCCGCTCGCTCTCGGCGTCGTCGAGGCTCACCGCGGGTTCGGCGTCCGCACCGTCCCGACGTCGTGCCCAGGCTCGCTTCAGCCACTGGCGAACGGAGTCGGCAACGCCCTCGGCCGTCTTCTCCACCAGCACACCGGCCACCATGCCCGCGGCGGTCAACACGTACGGGGTGACCGCCGCCAGCTCGATCCCGACGCCCACCGGGGCTTTCAACCGCACCCCGCGCACCGTGCCGTCCGGATCGGCCTCGTAGTCGACCAGGATGTCGTCGAACGCCTCCGACTCGGAGCCGAAGTGCTTACGCACCACCGCACGCGCCAAGTCCACCGCCTCACTCGGCAACGACTTGGCCGGAGCGGGCGGGTTTCGCTTGGTCATCGACAGCCTCCACCGGGGTTTCGGGAGCGAAGACCGCTCCCGTGTCAACCACGTAGGTCGTCGGACACCGCGAATTCGTTAGTCGTCGCGGGCCGTCTCATGCGATCCCCTGGGACTTGCCCTGTCCGCTCGGAGCGTTTCCCGCTGCCTGCGAATCGGCCCGTGACGCCGTGGCCTCCGCCGGTGAGGTGGAGGCCACGGCGTCACGGGGGATCGTTGCCCGGGTCGGGTGGTTGTCGTTGTGTCAGCAGGGTTTGGTCGTCAGTTCGTATTCCGCGTGGACGGCGCCCTTGCTGGAGTCCGCGCGGATGACGTTTCGCTTCGTCCGGTCGGAGTTGCCGAGGTCGACCCGCAGTTCCGAGTTGATGTTGAGGTTGCGGCGGTCGCCGCACGGGGAGTAGATGATCTCGTGCGGTGCCGGCCGGTAGGTCGTACGCCACTGGTCGGTGATGGGGCCGGTGAACGGGAAGTCCAGCGTGGTGGTGTCGGACGAGCCCTGGAAGTAGAAGCCGGTCCGGTGCAGGGCGGTCGCACCCGATTCCAGGTGGATGTAGCCGCTGTAGGTCGACCGGGCGAGGCCGTAGGTGTAGCCCGGTGGCAGGCTGACCTGGATGCCCAGCTGGCAGTTCTTCCGGGCGTCGACCGGATCCACTCCGCTGCCCGCCTCGGCGGCGAAGGTGTGGTAGGAGATGCTGAAGTTCCTGCCGTGGGTGGAGATCTCGGCTGTGCCGGCGGGACAGCCCGACCCGTTGGCGACCACCACGTCGATCCGGGTCTGGGGTTCGGGCACGTCGAGCCCGTGCGTACCGTCGACCGTAACCACCGTTGACAAGGCCAAGAGCGTTGCCGCTGCCATGGTCAGCATGACGAACCTCTCTGAACGCGCGCTCGGCGACGGCGGCAGCACCAGACGGTATCGGGAGGACCTGTGACAGGACTCCGCTGGATGGACGATCGTGCCCGGACACACGATCGCGGCGCGATACCACCGGATGTCGGGTCGTCCCGATGGTCGGATGTGTTCACCGACGCCGGAATCGCGACACATGACCCACCGGCTCAGTGCGGCATCGTGCTCACAGGCACGGCGGGAGGTAGCCGTTGACGCGCAATCCGCGGAAGTCGAGCCTGTTCGGGGTCTTGCCGACGAAGACCAGTCCGCGTGCCTCGCCCAGCGCCGAAGCGAGCGAGTACGACGGCTTGCCGAGTTCGGGCAGCCACGTCCACTTGTCGGGGGAGAAGCTGAAGAACCTCCGCCCGAGCTTCCCGCCCGTCGACGGCACCAGCGTGAGCCACTTGTCGCCGCCGCTCCAGTGCGAGGCAGGACGCAACTGGACGTAGAGATCGTCGGTCGCGCTGTAGGTCAGCCAGAAGCCGGACGACCCGGCGAGGTCGGCCTGCGCCTCGAACTTGTTGCCCAGCCACACGACGATCACGTGCCACTCGGCGTTGAGGAACGCCACCTTGGCCGCGTACCCGTGGCCCTGGCGGACGAGCAGGCTGCCGGTCGCCGGCACGGTGGTGCCCTCGCCGGAGGCAATCCACTGCTGCAACCGGTCGATCGACGGGGTCGCGCACTCGCAGCCCCGCCGGGCCGACAGCCCGTTGTCGGAGGCCCCGGTCGCCGCGGTGTCCGCGTGAGCGACGGCAGTCGAACCGATCAGGGAAAACGCCAACACGTAGACGAGCGCCGCGAACATCTTGGTGAACGCGATCGTCGCACGACCGCCAGTCGAACCTCCGCGCATTCCAGCGAAGCTAGCAGATCGACAGGCACGGCGGTGATCTTGGCGGGCTGCCGCTCGCCGCACCGGGCGGGCAGAGGCCCGAACAGTCCAGCGCGCCCGTGCGTTCGGTGCATATGGCACAGTCCCACTGTGCCGTTGGACGATCTGCCGGACTGGTTGCCGGCGTGGTGCCTGGACCATCTGGGTGATGAACCCGTCGACGTGCTGTTCCACCTGCAACGGATGTCGACGGTGTTCGGCCTCCGGTTGGCCGATGGCAGGGACGTCGTGGTCAAGACGCGCGCCGATGGCGGTCGGGCCGTGTCGTGTGTCGCGGCGCAGGCCCGGTTGGCGGAGCGCGGGCTTCCGTGTGCCCGGCCGCTCACGCCGGCGGTCGATGTCGGTTCGCTGGCCGTGCACGCCGAGGAGTTCCGGCCCGGCGGCGAGATGTTGCACGGGGACTCGCCGGACGTGGCCGTGCACTACGCGGAGGTGTTCGCCCGGCTGATGGCCGGACTGGCCGACGTGGCCGTCGCGCCGCCGCTGCCGAATCCGCGCTGGGTGCGTTGGGACCACACGGATTCCGGGTTGTGGCCGGCGATCGGGTTCCTCGATGAACGGGACCAGGGCGCGGTGCCCGGGTACGTCGTCGACACGGCCGAGCGGGCCCGCGCGCGGATGCTGGCCGCCGGGCTGCCGTGCGTGCTGGGTCACGCCGACTTCGAGGCGCAGAACCTGCGGTGGCGCGGCCGGGAGGTGTGGGCGGTGCACGACTGGGACAGCCTGGCGTGGCAACCGGAGGCGGCGCTGGTGGGAGCGGCGAGCGGGGCGTTTGCCGGCGCGGGCCCGCCCACGCTGGCGCCGATCGAGAGTTCCGAGGCGTTTCTGTTGGCGTATCAGGACATTCGGGGGCGCTTGTTCACGGCGGTGGAGTCGGAGGTCGCGTGGGCGGCCGGTTTGTGGCCGGCAGCGCACAACGCCCGATGGGAAGCACTGCACGGTGACGCCCCGGTGACCGGAACCGCGCTGCGGGCACAAGCGGCCGAACGCCTCCGCCGGGCGAACGCCTAGCACCGGCCCGCTGCCCGTGGCGCGGGTGCGGTGTTGCCGCCGACCTGGCGGATCCCCGCCCCGCCCGATCGGACCGGCGGTGGTTGAACCGCTCGGTGGGACCGTCGGTGATGGTTGTGTCGCTATGGTT
>CBHFOL010000066.1:0-28957 GCA_965995405.1 uncultured Saccharothrix sp. | reverse complement strand
CCGTCCTGTGGTCCGAAGAGGTGACAACGCCCGTACTCGAAGCCGCTGAACTGGCTGCGCTGGACCACCAGGTTGGTTGGCGCGTCACCCACCACCGGCCGGCCGAACGGGACGTGCGGACGGCCGTCGGGCGGTGGTCGAGCCGCGCGGCACCGCGGTCGCCCGGCGCTCCGCGGCTCGACCCGAACCCCGATCCGCCCCGGCTGGACGACAAGACGATCCTGACTCGGATGCGACTGGCCGACGACCACCGCCGGTCACCCGACCTGGAGATCCACGAGGCGGACACCACCCTCGTCACGGGCGACACCGGGCAGGCGCTGGCCCGCTACCGGCACGAGTTAGGTACGGGTGCCGACCGGGCCGGGGCGTGGTCCGGTTTCGCCGTCGCGTTGCGGGCCGGGCATCCGGGACCGGCCGCCGACCTCGCGGTGCGGCGCCCCGACTTCCTCCGCGCGGTCCACCACGGCATCCGGCACGCGACCGGCGAGATCCCCGATCCGGGGGATCTCGCCGGTTGGCTGAGCACAGCGGACTAGTCGCTCACAGCGGCAGCGGGTCGATGTCGCAGTTCGCGCGGATTTCGAGGTCGGAGAGTTGCACGACGGCCGGGTGGTCGGGTCCCAGCTTGCGGCGCAGACCGTCGAGCGCGTCCCGCTGGAACCGGTCGGCCTCGTCGTCCCGGCCGAGCGCCTTCAGGTCCCGGGCCAGGTTCGCCATGCAGGCCAGGGTCGTCGGGTGCTCCGCGCCGAACACCTCCCGGGCGCGCCGCAGCAGATCGGTGTCCAGGTCGCACGCGCGCTGCGCCTCGCCCAGCGCGCACAGGTCGCTGGCCAGGTTGATGGCGGTGAGCAGGATGGACGGGTGGTCCTCCCGCAGCCGCGCCCGGAAACCGTCCAGGGTCGACTGGTTCATGTCCCGGGCACCTTCGGCCTCACCCACGGCACGGCGCAGGATCGCCACGTTCACGGCGGCGGCCAGGGTGTGCGGGTGGTCCGGCCCCAGCACCATGGCGTACCTGGTCAGCGTTTCCTGACCCAACTGCGCGGCCTTGCCGAACCGGCCGAGGTGCCGCAGCTCCACGGACCGGCAGAGGGCGGCTGCCAACGACTCCGAGTGGTTCAGCCCGTACCGCTGGTTGAGACCGCTCAACGCCGTGTCGGCGGCGTCGAGCGCGCCCTCGTGATCGCCCGCCTTGCGCCGCATGATCGAGAGCTGGCGCAGGGCCCGCAGCAGCGCCGGGTCCAGCGGCCGGCCGTGCCGCTCATAGGCGCGGACGATGCCCTCGTGCTGGACGCGGGCCTCGTGGTACTCGCCCAGTTCCCGCAGGTCGATGGTGAGGCCGATCTCGGTGTACAGCGCCAGCGGGTGCTCCTGGCCGTACGTCTGGACCCTCAGCTCCCACGTTTCCAGGTCCTGTTCCCGGGCCCGGGCGTAGTAGCCGTCCAGCCGCAGGCTCACGCCGAGGTTGTGGGCCACGTTGAGGGTGATCGGGTCCTCGTCGCCCAGGTAGCGGACGCAGTTGCGGTAGTTCTCCTCGGACAGCCTCAGCGCGACCCCGAAGTTGCCCTTGGCCCGGTTGTCGCCGGTGACCGAGCTGAACGCGTCAATCGTGTCCTCGTGCTCCTCGCCGTACTTCTGCCGGTGGGTCTCCAGCAGTTCGGCGTTGAACTCGGCCGCCTCGTCGTACTTGCCGACGACCCACAGCAGGAACCCGAGCCAGCGGCCCATCCGCAGGGTTTCCGAGTGGTCGGCGCCGAGCTTCTCCCGCCAGATCCGGTAGATCCGCGCCGACAGGTCGGCGCTGCGCTCGTGCTCGCCCCACCGGTAGAGGAACCTGGCCTGGTTGTACACCAGGCCGCGCACGGCCTCGTGCACCGACTCGTATGCGTTGGACGAGTGGAGGTGCGCGTTGAGGTCGGCGTACTTCGGCCACTGGTCGGAGTCGTCCGGCGCGTCCGGGTCGTTCGCACCGAGGATGAGGTGCGCGGACTCGCGCATCTCGCTCTGCTCGACATCCGTCATCTGGCTGATCAGCACGGCCTGCACCAAGCGGTGCATCTCGATCGAATTCGTCCGGTGGTCGAGCCGCACCAGGGCGAAGCGGTTGATGTCGCGGATGGCTTCGGTGAGCCGCAGTCGGTCGCGCAGCACACGGGACAGTTCCTGCGGCACGTCCACGTGGCGGCTGTTGGTGAACATGGTGCGCGGGATCGGCTCCGGCGCGAGGAACGCACAGCACTGCAACAGCCGCAGCGCGGACGGGTTCTTCCGCTTCAGCTGGTTGAGCGACAGGGTCCACATCGCCGCGACCGACTTCGGGTAGTCCAGCGTCGTCGTCACGTCGAGCAGTTCGGCCTGCTTCTCGGCCAGCAGCTCCAGGTACTCGCCGGCGGGCATGCCGGTCTCGACCCGCCACGCCGCCGCCTGCGCGATGGCCAGTGGCAGGTCGCCCAGCGCCGCGGCCAGCAGGCCGGCGTCCTTCTCGGTCAGGTCGTCGTCCCGGCGGCGCAGCAGCTGCACGCTCTCGGTCCGGTGGAAGACGTCGACCTCCAGCGGGCGGGCGACGCTGAGCCACTGCGAGTTCCGCGAGGTGACCAGGATGCGGCCCGAGCCGCCGGTCGGCAGGTACTGCTGGACCGAGCCCGGGCTGTCCGCGTTGTCGAACACCAGCAGCCAGTTCGGGGGGACCTTGCGGTGCCGCCCGCTCTTCAGCGCGTCCAGCACCTGCTGCACGGCGACGTTGGCCTCGATGCCGACGTTGAGGTTGAGCCGGTCGCCCAGCTCCACCAGCGAGTTGACGATCTTGACCGAGCGCTCGGCCGGGATCCACCAGATCACGTCGAACTTGTTGCGGTTCCGGTAGCAGTACTCGATCGCGAGCTGCGACTTCCCGACACCGCCCATGCCGTGCAGGGCCTCCGGCAGCACCGCCGCCGTGGCACCGCGCACGAGCCGGCGCTCCAACTCCCGGAGCAGATCGCCACGTCCGGTGAAATTCGGATTCCGCGGGGGCACGCCACCGAAAACCGGTGAGGAGAGCGCTGTACTCCTTTCTTCGTTTTCGCGGTCGACTGTTGAGGTCACCTCGACTCCTTCGGCTCCTTCGGGTACCCGGAGACCCTCTGCCCCCAGTCGGACAGTCGTTCCCGACTGTCCATCCGTTAGTTCGCGCGCGCGCTTGCGGGACTCTATGCCGGCTCCTTGCGGTCCCTGACGGCCACCCGTGTCCGCATCACCCGCTCCGATCTGATACGGCGGTCCGACCTGGAATGAAACACCCGACGGCCGCAACTTCACAAGCTTTCGACCGAAGTCCAGATGGGCACCCGACAACGCGAACTGGCCGGCGACCGCGATCTTCAACAGCCGGTCGGCGAGAACTGTCGCCTGTTCCCAGGACGCCGGTACGGTAACCGAGGAATCGTCCAATTCGGCCACGAAGCCGGGTAAGGTCGGTTCCCGTTCAGCATAGTAGGCGCGGACGATCTCCTGTACGCGCGCAGTCTCCCGTCTGTGGCCGAATCCGAGCAACTCCGCGCGGAGGTCGTCGGACACGAATTCGTAACTCGCCCGGTTCCGGTTCGCCGTCCGGTCGTGGTCGACCGGGGCCACCAGCGGACCGGCCAGGAACTCGGTCAGCGCCACCGGCCCGCTGTCGGGCAGCATCCGCCGCCGGACGCGGGCCATCAGCTCCAGCTCCAACGGCGCCGCCGCCAGGAGCACGGCCAGGTCGAACGCCTCCCGTGACGCGTTCGCGCGGAACGCGGCGACCAGTCCGTCGGTGTCGGCGGGCGGCACGTGCTCCGGCGGGTGGTCGGTCACCAGGATCGCGCCCACGTCGGTCCACCCGGTCGCGGACGCGGCCAGCGAACTCCACCGGCCGATGCCGACCGGCTCCAGCTCGGTGAAGCAGACCGGGGTCGCGTCCGCCAGCTCGTCGAACACGCCGGGCACGTCGACCTGCGGCTGCCAGTCGAGCCCGGCGTTGGGCGTCGCCGGTCCGGCCGCCTTCAGCCGCACCCGGTGGACGTCCAGGCCGGAGCGGACGGCGACCTTGTACGGCGCCACGCAGACGACCGCCAGCGGGTGCGTCGCACCCCACCGCCGCAGCGGTGCCCAGACCTCCCCGGTTCGCCACATCGGGTGAACGCCGTCGGTGATCACCAGCACCACCCGCCGCCGGGCCGGGTCCACGATCTCGCCGACGTCCAGCGGGTCCACCGGCTGGTCCGCGTACCAGAGCGCCGGCCGGCCGCCGTCGTCCGGACCGAGGGCGCGCACCAGCACGTCACGGAACACCCCGGCGGTGCTCAAGGCCCACTCGAAGTCGCGGACGGCGGCCGACCAGAGCCACATGGACGGGCTGTCGTCGACCACCAGAACCGCGTCCCAGCGCAGGTTCTCATGTCCTCCACTGTCCGCCGGGGGCGCTTGAGGCGCGCTGGGGTCGGACTGGGATGCCGGGTCGTCGGGTCCGGCCGACTGCCGCAGCGGCTCCAGCGCCGCCTGGACCTGGTCGGCGGCGAACACGGGCCGGTCGGGCGCGACATCGGCGAACCGCGCGCGGACCCGGCGGAACACGTCGGGTGCTACCTCTGCCACGCGACGCCCCCTTTCCCGGCCACCGACTGGAGCGCCCCCATGTTCACGCTCTCCCGTCGACACCGCGGCGCACGACGCGCGAAACCCGGTACCGGACGTTTTCCACCGACCGTCGGAAACCACCGGCGGCCGATCGGGGCATTTCGCCGACCGGTCCGCGGGATTCCAGGTCGCGGCCTGTTCCGGGAATAGCTGGCCCCCTGTCCACGTGCTTCGGATGCGGTCCGGACCGGAATTCGAATCCGACCCGACCGGTGTGCGCCGGCGACTTCCGGGGCCGAGCGTAGGACAACACCACGGCACCTGCCGGGCCGGTCGGCCCGAATTCCCCGACCGGGCTAATTCGACCGTCCTCGATCGAGTGTGCCCGGCACATCGCGTCATACCGATCGCGCATGGATTCGGCCGGCCGGGGCCGGCCGGTGATCGGTGCACCCGCGGCGAACGGGAGAACGGCCGGCCGGACACCGGGCCGTGCGCACTCGTGCGGATCCGGGCCGGCAATTCGGCGGTCCCGCCGGGCGGGCAGCGCGGACGGGCGGCACGCGGCCGATAACGCGCCGGGTTCCGCCACGCGCTCCTCGGCCATGACTCAGATCCTCCCTGCGAAACCCCACCATGAGGTCAGCGGTTCCGGTAGTCGGTCTGCGTCGTCCCACAGTACGGCAAGACTCCGGCCGGCGTGAGGTTCCGCTTCGGCTTTCAGCGCCGCCCGGCGCAGTTGGGAGACGCGTTGCGGGAGTTGGGCCACCGGGCCTCCCGCGAACACGGCCGCCACCGCGTCCTGAAAGCGCTGGTTCGTGCAGTCCTCGCGGTCCCAGACGATGATCGGTATTCCAGCCCGGAACGCCATCGCGGCCTCGTGCCAAGCCCGCCCCCGACGGTCGTCGGGCGGCTCGCTCAGCACCAACGAGACTATCGTGTCGTCCTCCTTCAGATCCACGGCTATTCTCGTGAAGTCCTCGCCCCCATTGGTGTGACTCCAGTAGGGACCACCGGGCACGGCCGGTCCGGCCAGCACATTCCAGCGCTGTTTCCACGCGAACAGGAATCGCTGCATCCGCATCCGTTCCAGGCTGCGCAGCACCACCTCGTGATCCACCAGGAGCGGCACCTTCTGGGTGGACATGGACGCCTTGCGCCACTGCTCGACCGGCGTGTTGATCAATTCCCAGGGCAGCGCGAACTCCACGAAGATCGAACCCGCGCGGACGCCGTCCGCCGAACGGCCGAGCTCGGTCTCCAGACCGGCGATCACCAGGTCGATCTCGCCCTCCAGCTCGGCGAGCCGGATCGGCACGTCGCCGCGCCGCCGGGCGTTCCACCCCGGCACGGCCCACTGCCGCCACCAGGACAGCACGATCTTGTGCTGGTCCACCGGATCGGGGTCCACCTCGAACATCAGGTACACCCGTTCGGGGCGGTCGGCGACCGCCTCCTGCTCCCGCCACTCGGCGCGTTCGACCAGTTCGGTGACCTCGAAGCGCTCGGCCCACCGCCAGTTCCAGCGGAGCAGCTTCTCCTCCAGCGCCTTGTCCTCCAGGTGGTCCGCGAGGCAGGCCACGAACAGCATCGCGGGCGGCAGGGAGTCCGGGCCGGCGTTGTGGTCGGCGAGGTAGACGAACGTCGTCCACACCGAGTCGCAGTGCGCGGGCAGGTCGTCCAGCCGGCCCCGGGTCGCCGTCCACGCGAGCTTGCGCAGCCGCCGGCGCTCGGCGGCCTGGTCCTCGTCCAGCCGCACGGACCGCAGCGCCTGCCGCAGTTCCTCCCAATCAGGGGTCGGCAGCGCCCGGACCGCCGTCAATTCGTCGTAGAGGGCGGTGAGTTCCGGGATCTCCGGCGCCTGGGGGTCCAGCGCGTGGACCGCCTCGGTCAGCGCGAACAGCCCGTTGTTCTGTTTGAGGCATTGCCGCACCAGGTCCAGCAGCTGCATTCGCCCGGCCGAACCCTGGAGGAACACCGGCTCGCCGAACAGATCGGACAACAGGTCCGCGAGCATCTGTCGCGCCCGATCGCTGCGCAGGCACTCGCAGCGCTCCAGCGCGTTCACCAACTCCCCCTGAATCCGCAATTGTGCGGTGTTGACATCCGGTTCCGGTGACATGAGCCCGTCCCCCTTCCGCCCCTCAGACGGACGTCGGCGTTGTTCGCGCGTACGTCGACGGGATGAAAGATAGTGACTCCGGACGCGGCGAACACGCAATAGCAGGGCTTCGACCGGATCATCCACCGCCGACTATTCCAGGCGGTCGCCACATGAGCCGTTCGGCGGCCGGGCACACGCCGATTCGGCCGATCGAATCATCCGGATGCCCGGCGGTCGGGCCGGTTGCCGGCGGTCGGCGGTCAGACCGGGGCGGGGTGGCGGTCGGCCAGGGCACGGCCGGTGGTCACGAGTTCGGCCGCCACCCGGTCCACGGCCTCGGTGAACTCGACGTCGTCGCACTGCCAGTCGACCAGCTTCGCCCGCAGCCAGTGCCGCCAGGCGGTGACCAGACGGGTGAACGTCTCGGTGCCCTCGGGGGTGAACCGGTAGCGGTCGGCCGATTCCGTGAGGAGCCCCTTCGCCATCAGCTGGCGGGCCACCGGCTCGAACACGCCGGCCGGGACGCGGGTCTCGTCGGCCAGCCGGTCCAGGGTCGCGTCGCCGTGCCGGACGCTCTGCCGGAACACCTTCACCACCAGCCACGCCTGCGCGTGGGTCAGCGGGAGGCCGGACCTCACCAGCACCTCGGGCGTCGGGTCGCGCTCCTCCTTGCGGACGATCAGCGCGATCAGCTTCTCCAGTTCCTGGCTGGACTCCGTCGACTGCGGGACGGCGAAGCTCTCCCCCACCCCGCTGTTGCCGGACGCCGCCACCCGGGCCGTGTCCCGCAACGGGACCTCGCGCAGGAACAGGGCCACCACGAACGCCACGGCGGCGACCGGCGCGGCCATCAGGAACACGCCCTGGAGGGTGTCCGCGTACGCGGCGAGGATCGGGGCCTTCAGCTGCTCCGGCAACGCGTGCAGCGCCTGCACGTTGGACGCCGCGCGCGGATCGACACCGGGCGGGATGGCGCGGGCCAGGTTGTCGGGGAGATTGCTCGCGTAGATCGTGCCGAAGATCGCCACGCCGAACGAGCTGCCCATCGTCCGCAGGAAGCTGACGCCCGACGTGGCGACGCCGAGGTCCTCGTAGCTGCTGGTGCTCTGCACGACGACGACCGGCACCGGCATGCACATGCCGACACCCAGCCCCAGCACCAGCATGTACACCGACGCCTGCCAGAACGAGGTGTCGACGTCCAGCAGCGACAACAGCAGCAGCCCGCACGCCATCAGCACCGAGCCCACGATCGGGAACAATCGGTACCGGCCGGTCTTGCCGATCACGTTGCCGGTCACGATCGACGCCACCAGCAGCCCGATCACCAGCGGCAGCATCTCCAGCCCCGACTGGGTGGCCGACGCGCCGTGCACGAACTGGAGGTAGGTCGGCAGGAACGTGACGCCGCCCAGCATCGCGAACCCGACCACGAAGCTGAGCACGCCGCACACCGTGAACACCGGACTGCGGAACAGCCGCATCGGCAGCATCGGCTCCGCCGCCCGCAGCTCGACCCGCACGAACAGCACCAGCGCCACCGCGGAACCGGCCGCCAACCACAGGATCGTCGCCGACGTCCACTCGTACTCGACGCCGCCCCAGCTGGTCACCAGCGTCAACCCGGTCGCGGCCAGCCCGATCAGCAGGATGCCGAGGTAGTCGATCCGGGGTTTCGCGGTCGCCTTCATCCCCGGCAGCGCCGACGCCGCCACCACCAGCACCACGACGCCCAGCGGCAGGTTGACGTAGAACGCCCAGCGCCAGCTCAGGTGGTCCACGAACAGCCCGCCGAGCAGCGGACCGACCACCGTGGACACGCCGAACAGCGCGCCGATGAGACCCTGGTACTTGCCCCGCTCGGACAGCGGCACCACGTCCGCGATGACCGCGCTCGACGTCACCATCAGGCCGCCCGCGCCCAGGCCCTGGATCGCCCGCGCCACGATGAGCCACGTCATCGAATCGGCCCAGCCGCACAGGAACGAACCGGCCATGAACAGCGCGACGCTCGCCAGGAACGCCCGCTTCCGGCCATAGAGGTCGCCGAACTTGCCGATCAGCGCCGTCATGATGGTCTCGGCCAGCAGGTAGGACGTGACCACCCAGGACAGGTGTCCCCCGCCGCCGAGGTCGCTCACGATGGTCGGCAGCGCCGTGGCCACGATCGTCTGGTCCAGGGCCGCCAGCAGCATCCCCAGCATGATCACCGCGATGACGGCGTTGCGCGCGCCCCGCTTGACCTCGACCTGCTCCTCCACGCCGGAACCTCCCGTGTGGACGATAGGACCAAACCCCGGGATCCGCCGGGGGACGCCGTTCCCTGCCCGGAATCGGGCACGGGGTTTGGCGTGGTGGTTGGGTATGGCCATGCTGGACGCCGTGGGAGACGAGGTACCGGACGACCTGCTGCGGCACGTCGTCCGGACGACCGGTATCCCGCCGGCGGTCGCGTGGCGGGTGGTGTCCGACGTCATGGGCTACTTCGTCGAGACCGCCGAGGAGTACGTGGTCCGGCGGCACGGGGAACTACAGGCCGAGGGGCTGTCCAACGCGGCGATCTGGCCGCGGCTGCGGGAGGAGCTGGACACCCGGCCGGTGGCCGCTCCCCCGTTGTCGGAACGCCAGTTGCGTCGGATCGTCTACGGCTGAGGGAGCGGGAGTATGTGCGGGATCGTCGGGTATGTCGGTGCGCGGGATGCCACGCGGCTGCTGTTGGAGGGGCTGCACCGGCTGGAGTACCGGGGCTACGACTCGGCCGGTGTCGCGGTGGTGGGTGACGATCTGCACGTCGTGAAGACCGCGGGCCGGGTGTCGGATCTGCGCCGGGTCGTGCCCGAGGGGCTGGCCGGAACGGTTGGTATCGCGCACACCCGTTGGGCCACGCACGGCGAGCCGAGCGACCGGAACGCACACCCGCACGTCGCCGGCCGGATCGCGATCGTCCACAATGGAGTATTCGAGAACGCGGAACGCCTGCGGGCGCAGCTGGTCGCCGACGGTGTCGCGCTGGCTTCGGACACGGACAGCGAAGTGTTGGCGCACCTGGTTTCCCGGAGTTCCGCCGACTCGCTGGAAGACGCCGTGCGCGAGGCTTTGGGCCAGGTCGAAGGCACATACGGGGTCATCGTGCTGGACGCCGACCGGCCCGGCGAACTGGTCGCGGCACGACGTGGCAGCCCGGTGGTGCTGGGTGTCGGCGACCGGGAGATGCTGGTGGCGTCGGACGTCACGGCGCTGGTCCGGTTCACGCAGCAGGTGATCTACCTGGACGACGACGAACTGGCCACCGTCACCGCCGACGGCTACCGGACGAGCACGATGGACGCCCGTTCCACCACGAAGTCCCCCACCGCCATCGAGGTGGCGTCCGCCGAGTACGAGCTGGGCGACCACCCGGACTTCATGTACAAGGAGATGCGCGAGCAGCCCGACGCGGTGGACCGGTGCCTGCGCGGCCGGCTGGACCGCCGGTTCCAGTCCGCCCGGCTCGACGGCGTGGGCCTGACCGCACAGCAGTACCAGCGGATCCGGCGGGTGAAGCTGCTGGGCTGCGGTTCGGCGTACTACGCGGGTCAGGTGGGTGCGGGGCTGATCGAGGAGCTGGCGCGGATCCCGGCGGACGCCGAGCCGGCGTCGGAGTTCCGGTACCGCAATCCCGTGGTGGATCCCGATACGTTGTACGTGGCGATCAGCCAGTCCGGCGAGACCCTGGACACGCTGGCCGCCGTGCAGGAGCTGAAACGCAAGGGCGGGCACGTGATCGGCGTCGTGAACGCGGTCGGCAGCACGATCGCGCGCGAGTGCGGCAGCGGGATCTTCCTGCACGCCGGGCCGGAGGTGTCGGTGGCGGCGACGAAGTCCTTCACCACGATGACCGTGGCCTTGGCCATGCTGGCGCTGGATCTTGGTCGCGTGCGGGACCTGTCGATCACCGAGGGGCGGCGGGTGGTGGCGGGTCTGTCCGAGCTGCCGGGGCGGATCGGGGAGATTCTGGGACAGGAGCGGGAGATCGCGGAGGTCGCGGAGCGGTACGCGCACGCCGGGCACATGTTCTTCCTGGGCCGGGTGCGGGGTTGGCCGGTGGCCCGTGAGGGTGCGCAGAAGTTGAAGGAGATTTCCTACCTGCATGCGGAGGCGTACCAGGCGTCCGAACTGAAGCACGGGCCGCTGGCGCTGATCAACCCGGAGATGCCGACCGTGATCGTGATCCCGGACGACGAGCTTCTGGCGAAGAACACGGCCACCGTCGAGGAGATCAAGGCACGCGGTGGTCCGGTGATCGCGGTGACCGACGCGGACCTGCCCCGGGGATTGGCGACGGATGTCATCCGCATCCCGAAGGTGCACGACGCGCTGAGCCCCATCACGCTCTCGGTGCCGTTGCAGCTGTTCGCCTACCACCTGGCGAAGGCACTGGGCCGCGACATCGACCGCCCGCGCAACCTGGCGAAGAGCGTCACGGTCGAGTAGTCGCATCCGAAGTCCTGCGGCGGATCGGTGCCGACCGGCCCCGCCGCCGACTATCACCCGATCCGGTCAACAACCGACTCCATGACAACCATAACAGTGTTCCGAAGCATGAGCCTAAATAGGCACGGAGGCGACCCCAGCGACCCACCCACAGGCCAACGATCCAGGAGGTACCCGCGACCACCGACACACACGCGACCACAAGGACACCCGACCGACCGCAGGCACGCCCACGAGCACCACAGGAAGCCAAGAGCACCGCAGGAGGCCAGGAGCACCACAAGCAGCCCGGAGCACAACCGGAAGCACACCCCCAGGAGCGCCACCGCAAGCACGCCCCACGACCACTACCGCAGGCGCACCTCAGGAACGCCCCCGCCACAGCCGCCACGCGCGGGGGCTCGCCGGCTCGTGGTGACTGTTCGACTCGCCGAGCCGGAGCCTGATGCGGGCCCCACCCAGCCGTCCCCGCTCGACGTGGATGGTGCCGCCGGTCGCTTCGGCCGCCGCTCGGGCGATGTCCAGGCCCAGGCCCGTGGAGCCGCCGCCGGACGAGCCCCGGTGCAGGGCGCGTTCCGGGTCGGCGATCCCCGGGCCGCCGTCCTCGACCGCCAGCGTGATCCAGCCAGCGTGCCTGACCACCGCCACGTTCACCGCCGAACGGGGCGGGGTGTGGTGGAAGACGTTCTCCAGCAGGGCGTCGACCACCGCGCCCAGGGCGTCCGGGGTCAGGGGCACGGGGGTCGGCTCGTAGGGGACGTCCACCTCGCACGGGCGGCCCTGGTCTTCGGCGTGGGCGGACCAGAAGCGCATTCGGGTCTTGACGACCTCGGCGACGTCGCAGCTGCCCTCGGCCGTCGCGCCGGCTACCGGGTGCAGGGACGCGATGATGCGGTCTACGTCGTGGCCCAGGGCGGTCACGGCGCTGCGGATGCGGTCGGCGACCGGGCCGCCGCCGATGGCGTCGGCATCCAGGCGCAGCGCGGTCAGCGGGGTGCGCAGGCGGTGGGAGACGTCGGCGATCATCTCCCTTTCCTTGGCCAGCAGGCGTTCCGCGCGGTCGGCAGCGGCGTTGATCGCGGTGGCCAGGGCGGTCAGTTCGGGTGGGCCGGCCACGTGGAGGCGTTTTCCGGTGTCGTGGTGGGCGATTTCGGTTGCGGTGTCGGCCAGGGTTTGGAGTGCGTGCATGATCGGCGCGGATCTGCGTAGGCCCAAGGGGATTGCGGCTGCCGCTGCGAAGATTCCCAGGATGGCCAGTGCGGCCAGTTGGGTGAGCAGGGCCGGGGTGAAGGTCGGGGCGGGAGTGGAGACTTCCACTGCCGCGCGCTCACCATCTACTGTGGACACTTCGACCAAGGGGCCGGAGGGGGTCAAGGGGCCGGAGGTGTGGCCGGTGCCGATCGTGGTGCCGGTCGGGAGGTGTACGGCCAGGCGGCCTTCGGTTCCGGCTCGGGTTCGGGACAGGGCACCGCGTACGGCGTCCGGGTCTGTGGTCACGGCCAGTACCGCCACGACCGTTGTCACGTCGTGTTGGTCGTCGGCCGCGGCGCGTTCGGCCGACGACTTGAGCAGCAGCGCGCCGGCGCCGAACGTCAGGAGCGCGCTCACCAGCACCGCCGACCAGGCCAGCGCACGGGTGAGCAACCCTCTCATTCCGGGCCCACCAGCTTGAACCCCACGCCACGCACCGTGTGCAGGTAGCGCGGCTTCGCCGCGGTCTCGCCTAACTTGCTGCGCAGCCACGACACGTGCACGTCGATCGTCTTGTCGTCACCCAGGTACGGCTGCCCCCACACGGCCTGGAACAGCTCGCGGCGCGGGATGACGCGGTTCGGGCGTTGGGCCAGGTACGCCAACAGGTCGAACTCGCGTCGGCTCAGGGCCACCGGCTGGTCGGCGCGGAACGCCTGACGCCGGGCCAGGTCCACCCGCAGGTCGCCGACCACCACCAGCTCGGGGGTGCGGGGGCTGCCGGACGTCCGACGCAGCAGCGCGTTGATGCGGGCCGCCAGGTGCTCCGCCGAGAACGGCTTGACGATGTAGTCGTCCGCGCCCGCGTTCAGCGAACCGACCACCGAACTCTCGCCACCGCGCGCGGTCGCGATGATCACCGGGACGTTGCTGACGCCGCGCAACATGCGGAGTGCGGCTACGCCGTCCAGGTCGGGCAGGCCCAGGTCCAGGATCACCAGGTCCGGCTCGGAGGTACCGGCTTCGCGGAGCGCGGCGACGGCGGTGCCGACGGCGCGCACCTCGTGCCCGAGGTCGGTCAGCGCGTGCACCAGCGCCGCCTGGACCACCGGGTCGTCCTCGACCAGCAGCACCTTGGACATGTCCAGGAGGGTAAGCCCTCGCGCCGCCGGGTTGCGGGCTTGTGGACGGGTTGTTGCGGCTTATCGAAACCGTGCCTGGGTCTTAACGGTCTCTTAGGGAACCGGCCACTACTGTCTGCCCCACCGAAAACCGGAGTGCCGTGGATCACACCACCGAACAACCCGCCGAACACACCGCCGCAGACAGCGGCGACGACACGGCGGCGGAATCGGCATTGTGCGGCCGGGCGGGAACTGCACGGGGAGTGGGCGTGGCGGAAGTCGTTCTGAGCGGTCTCGGGAAAGTGTACGTCGACGGCACGCGTGCGGTGGGCGATCTGAACCTGGAAATCCGGGACGGCGAATTCCTGGTGCTCGTCGGGCCGTCCGGGTGCGGCAAGACCACGGCGTTGCGGATGATCGCGGGCCTGGAAAGTGTGAGTGAGGGGTCGATCCGGATCGGCGCGCAGGTCGTCAACGACGTGCCTTCGCGCGACCGGGACGTGGCGATGGTGTTCCAGTCCTACGCGCTCTACCCGCACCTCGACGTGTACGACAACATCGCGTTCGGGCTGACGTTGCGGAAGCTGCCCAAGAAGGAGATCGACCGGAGGGTGCGCGAGGTCGCCGAGGTGCTGGAATTGCACGAGCACCTCGATCGGAAACCGCGCAACCTGTCGGGTGGGCAGCGGCAGCGGGTCGCGATGGGGCGGGCGATCGTGCGTGCGCCGCAGGCGTTCCTGATGGATGAGCCCCTCTCGAATCTCGACGCGAAGCTGCGGGTGCAGATGCGTGCGCAGATCGCCCGCATCCAACGGGATCTGGGTGTCACGACGGTGTACGTGACGCACGACCAGACCGAGGCGATGACGCTCGGCGACCGGGTCGCGGTGATGAAACGCGGTGTCCTGCAACAGGTCGGCCCACCCCAGGAGCTCTACGACCGGCCGGTGAACCTGTTCGTGGCGGGGTTCATCGGCTCGCCCGGAATGAACCTGGTGACCGCGCGCCTGGACCGGGACGACGACGGCCACTACTGGGTCACGGTCGGCTCGGACGCCTTGCTGCTGCCCGAATCCGTGCTGCTGGCCCGGCCCGCGCTGGCCGGGTATGCGGGCCGCGACGTGGTGCTGGGCATCCGCCCGGAGGACATGGAGGACGCCGCGCTCGCGGACGCGCAGGAGGGTTCAATTCTGCACTCGGTCGCGGACCTGGTAGAAGCCATGGGCTCCGACGTTCTGGTTCATTTCCCCGTTGAGGCTGCTCCGGTGATCACCGACGACATCAGGGCGCTGGCCGAGGACGACGGCACCGCCGACCTGCCGAAGGGCAGCGGTGTGGTGCTGGTCGGCCGGTTCTCGCCCCGGACGCACATCTACGAGGGCCAGCCGGTGGCCGCGTGGGTGGACACGTCCCGACTGCACTTCTTCGACCCGGTCACCGGGTTGTCCGTTTGGACCGACACGTCAGGAGAGCACGAATGAGCCGCTTGAAGGTGACCGCCGCACTGGTCGCGGCGATCTCGACACTGACCGCGTGCTCCGGCGGGGCTCCCGCCGGTCAGAGCACCGGTGACAAGGCGTTGGCCGGGCAGACCGTGGAGGTGGTGGGCACCTGGTCCGGTGACGAGCAGCTGCGGTTCGAGCAGGTGTTGGCCGCGTTCAAGGAGAAGACCGGCGCGGAGGTCCGCTACACGCCGGCCGGCGACGAGTTGCCGACGGTGTTGCAGACCAGGGTCCAGGGCGGCACGCCGCCGAACGTCGCCCTGGTGGCGCAGCCGGGTCTGGTGGAGCAGCTGGCGAAGGCCGGCTCGCTGAAGCCGGTGTCGGCGGACGTGGCGAAGGCCGTCGGCGAGCACAACGCGGGCGTGTGGAAGAAGCTCGGCACGTTCGACGGCAAGCTCTACGGGGTGTATTTCAAGGCTGCCAACAAGTCCACCGTCTGGTACAGCGAGAAGGCGTTCGGGCAGGTGGGCGCGGAGCCGCCGAAGACGTGGGAGGACTTCCTGAAGGTCGGCCGCGCGGTGGTGGACACCGGGCAGGCCGCGGTGTCGGTGGGTGGCGCGGACGGTTGGACGTTGACCGACTGGTTCGAGAACGTGTACCTGCGGACGGCCGGCCCGGACAACTACGACAAGCTGGCGAAGCACGAGATCCCGTGGACGGATCCCTCGGTCCGCAAGGCGTTGGAGACGTTGGGCGAGCTGTTCGGCGAGCCGCGCCTGGTGGAGGGCGGCAGCGCCGGGGCGTTGCAGACGGAGTTCCCGAAGTCGGTGATCAACGTGTTCGGCGAGCCGCCGAAGGCCGCGATGGTGTTCGAGGCGGACTTCGTGGCGTCGGTGATCTCCACCAACACCAAGGCGAAGGTCGGCGAGGACGCGAAGTTCTTCAAGTTCCCGTCGATCGGCGGCAGCAAGGACGCCGTGGTGGCGGGCGGTGACGTGGCGGTGCAGTTGAAGGACGACGCCGCGACGAACGAGCTGATGAAGTTCCTGGCGTCGCCGGACGCCGGTCGGGTGTGGGCGAAGCTGGGCGGTTTCCTGTCCCCCAACAAGGACATCCCGGCGGCGGACTACCCGGACGACGTGACCCGCGAGTTGGCGCAGCAGCTGGTGGACGCCGGTGACAACGTCCGGTTCGACATGTCGGACCTCGCGCCGGCCGCGTTCGGCGGCACGAAGGGCGCGGGCGAGTGGAAGGCGTTGCAGGACTTCCTGGCCGCCCCCAAGGACATCGACGGCGCCGTGCAGCGGTTGGAGTCCGAAGCTGCCAAGGCGTACCAGAAGTGACGGTCACCTCGACGCGCTCCCCGGCCGGCTCGCGGGCCGGCCGGGGACGGTTCGCCGTCGATCCGACACCGGGCCGGTCGCCGCGCCAGGCGTTGCCGTTCCTGTTGCCCGCCTTGGTGGTCCTGGCCGCGCTGGTGCTGTACCCGTTGGTGTACTCGCTGGTGCGGAGCTTCTTCGACCGGTCGGGGTCGGCGTTCGTCGGGGTCGGGAACTACGTCGACCTGTTCACCGATCCGCGCACGTTGACCGCGTTCAAGAACAACGTGATCTGGGTGGTGGTCGCGCCGGCGGCGGTCACCGGGCTCGGGTTGATCTTCGCGGTGCTGACCGAGCGGATCCGTTGGGCGACGGCGTTCCGGCTGGTGCTGTTCATGCCGATGGCCATCTCGCTGTTCGCGTCCGGGATCATCTTCCGCCTGGTGTACGAGGAGGATCCGAACCAGGGCGTGGTGAACGCGGTGACCGTTGGCGTGCATGACCTTTTCTCCGCCCCGTCACCGTATCCGGGTGCGCGGCCACGGGACGAGGGGCTGTTCAGAGCGACCGAGGAGGGGTTCACCAGCTCCCGGACGTTCGCGCCGGGCGGGACAGTGACCGTGCCGGTGGCCGGGTTCGCGCCCGGTCAGGTGTCGAAGAGCGCTTCGCCCGCGTCGCAGCCGGCTTCGGACGCGCGTGAGCTCCGGGGCGTGGTGTGGTTGGACGTTTCCGTTGGCGGCAAAGCGGGTTCGCTGGACTCCGGGGAACGCGGCCTGCCGGGCATGACCGTGGAAGCGTTGCGGGACGGGCAGGTGGTCGGCCGGGCGACGACCGGGAACGACGGCCGGTTCACGTTCCCCGACCTGGCGGACGGGCAGTACTCACTGCGGTTCGCGGCCTCCAACTTCGCGTTGCCGTTCCGGGGCTTGACGTGGCTGGGCCCGTCACTGATCACGCCGGTCATCATCTCGTCGTGGATCTGGATCATGACCGGGTTCGCCATCACGTTCATCGCGGCCGGGCTGGCCGCGATCCCGCGTGACGCCTTGGAAGCGGCCCGGGTGGACGGCGCGACCGAGTGGCAGGTGTTCCGGCGGGTGACGGTTCCGCTGCTGTCGCCGGTGCTGCTGGTGGTGTTCGTGACGCTGGTGATCAACGTGTTGAAGATCTTCGAGTTGGTGTTCGTCATCGCGCCCGGCTCGGTGCAGGAGGAGGCGAACGTGCTGGCCCTCCAGATGTGGCAGGTGTCGTTCAACGCGGGCGGCGACCAGGGGGTGGGCAGTGCGCTCGCGGTCGTGCTGTTCCTGCTGGTGGCTCCGGCGATGCTGTTCAACATCAGGCGATTCCGACGGGAGCGGTCGTGACGGTGGTCGAGGTGTCGGTGACCGGCGCGCCCCGCCGCGGCGCGCTGTCCCGGGTGGTGGGACGGCTGGGCGGCGGCCTGGTGCAGGTGGGTCTGGCGCTGGTGGCGCTGTTCTGGCTGGTGCCGGTGTTCGGGCTGTTCGTGGCGTCGTTCCGCGACGAGGCGGCGAACACGGGTTCGGGCTGGTGGACGATCTTCACCAAGCCGGCGGAGCTGACGCTGGCGAACTACGCCGATCTGGCCGGGAACTCGACGGTGCTGCGGTCGTTCCTCAACACCGTCTACATCGCCGTGCCCGCAACGGTTCTGGTGGTGGTGATCTCGGCGCTGGCGGCGTACGGGTTGGCGTGGATCGAGTTCCCCGGCCGGCTGTGGCTGACGACGCTGGTCGTGGGGCTGCTGGTGATGCCGGTCCAGGTGGCGCTGATCCCGGTGGCGAAGCTGTTCGGCGCGCTCGGGCTGTTCGGCACGATCGCGGGTGTGGTGCTGTTCCACGTGGCGTTCGGCCTGCCGTTCGCGATCTTCCTGCTGCGCAACTTCTTCGCCGGCATCCCGCGTGACCTGGTGGAGGCGGCGCGGATGGACGGGGCGAAGGAGTGGGTGATCTTCCGGCGGGTGGTGCTGCCGATCGCCAAGCCCGCGATCGCGTCGCTGACGATCTTCCAGTTCCTGTGGGTGTGGAACGACCTGTTGGTGGCGTTGGTGTTCGCCGACCAGGACTCCGCGCCGATCACGGTCGCGTTGCGGGCGCAGCTGCGCCAGTTCGGCACGAACATCGACCTGTTGTCGACGGGCGCTTTCCTGTCGATGATCGTGCCGCTGGCGGTCTTCCTGGTGTTCCAACGCTATTTCGTGCAGGGGGTGCTGGCGGGCTCCACCAAGTGAGCCCTACCGGGTGAGCAGCGTGGCCCAGGCTTCGACGGTCGGGGTCTCCGCGAAGTCCACGAACGCCACGGACGCGCCGTCCGCCCGCCACGTCTCGACCAGCGACATCACCCGCACCGAGTCCAGCCCGTGGTCCAGCAGGTTGTCGTCGTCGGCGATGTCGGCCGCCGGGATGTCCAGCACCTCGGCGATCCGGTTGCGCACGTCGTCCTTGGTCATGCCGCTCCGTTCAGTTCGGTGATCAGCCGCGTCGTCGTGGTGGTGACGGCGCAGCGGCCGGCGGCGTACCGCACCGCCATGTGGTGGTCGTCGGGCGAGAAGTCGGCGACCGCGTCGGCGACGAAGAACGCCTGGATGTCCCGCATGAACGCGTCGGCCGCCGTCATCAGGCAGCCGATGTGGGCGTAGATGCCGGTCACCACGAGCTGGTCGCGGCCCGACGTGTCCAGCAGCGAGCGGAGATCGGTGCGGTGGAAGGCGTTGTAGCGCCACTTCGTCATCCGCACGTCCGTGTCACCGGGCGTCAGCGCCGCGTGGATCTCGGCGTCGTGGGGGTCCGGGCCGATGCCGTTGCCCCACATGTCCAGCTGGAGGCCGCGCTGGTCCGGGGTCTGCCCGCCGGGCTGGGCGGAGAACACGACCGGGATGCCCAGGGCGTGGCACGTTTCGCGCAGCGCGCGGATGTTGGCCACGAGCTCCACGACCGGCGAGGCGTCCGGGCGGAACGCGCGCAGGAAGTGGTTCTGCATGTCGTGGACCAGCAGCACCGCGCGGGACGGCTCGCACAGCCACTTCACCCGGTTCACCGGCAGGTCGGCGTCGGTGGGCATCGGGTACGGCTCGATGGTCGGCAACCCCATCTCAACGGCCCTTTCTGAACGTGTCGGCCAGGGCGCGGCGCAGGTCGCGGCGGCTGGTCTTGCCGACCCCGGTGTGCGGGAACGCATCCACGAGCTCGATGCGGTCGGGGATCTTGTAGGCGGCCAGGCCGCGTCCGCGCAGGAACGCGCGCAGCGCCGGGCCGGTCGGCGGGTCGCCGAGGGGGATGACGAACGCGCACGTCCGTTCCCCCAGGTATTCGTCGGGGATCGCGACCACGGCCGCGTCGTGCACGGCCGGGTGGGCCAGCAGGTGGTTCTCGATCTCCTCGGCGGCGACCTTCTCACCGCCCCGATTGATCTGGTCCTTGGCCCGGCCTTCCACCACGAGATGGCCGGTCGGCAGCCGTCGCACCAGGTCTCCGGTCCGGTAGAAGCCGTCCGGCGTGAACGCGACCTGGTTGTGCTCCTCGGCCCGGTAGTAGCCCCGGATCGTGTACGGGCCGCGGGTCAACAGCTCGCCGACCGCGCCTTCGGGGACGTCGTCGCCGTCCTCGGTCACGATCCGCAGCTCGTCGTCCGGCGAGATCGGCCGTCCCTGGCTGCCGACGACGATCTCGTCCGGGTCGTCCGACCTGGTGTAGTTGACGAGCCCCTCGGCCATGCCGAACACCTGCTGCAACGCGCAGCCCAGCTCGTCCCGGACCCGTTGGGCCGCTTCGGGAACGAACTTCGCGCCGCCGACCTGGAGCACCCGCAGACTCGACAGGTCATGGTTGTGCCGCGCCGGGGATCCCATCCACTGCAACGCGATCGGCGGCACGACCCCGGTGACCGTGACCTTTTCCCGGTCGATCAACGGAAACGCCACGTCGGGACTGGGCGCGGGCGCCATCACGATCCGGCCGCCCGCGTGCAGCACACCGAGGATGCCCGGTGACGACATGGGGAAGTTGTGCGCGATCGGCAGCGTCACCAGGTAGACGGTGTGCTCGTCCAGCCCGCAGATCGCGGCGCTTTCCCGGACGCTGTAAAGGTAGTCGTCGTGGGTGCGCGGGATCAGCTTCGGGATTCCCGTGCTGCCACCGGAAAGCTGGAGGAACGCCACCGCGTCGGCCCGCACCTCCGGCAGTGCCCCGCCGGACACCGGGACGTCTGCCAGCGCGGTGTGCTCCCCCGCGTCGCCCAGCACGAACACGTGGCGCAGCTCGGAAACCTTCCGCACCTCCGCCGCCAGCGCCCGGAAGTCGAAGCCCCCGACGGAATCCGCGATCACGTAGGCGACCGCGTCACTGATCTTGCAGAACGCCGACACCTCGGCGAACCGGTGCGACGGGAGCGCGAACACCGGCAGCGCACCGGCCCGGAACAGCCCGAACACCACGGCGACGTACTCGGCGACGTTCGGCAGCTGCACCACCACCCGGTCCCCGGGCTCGATGCCGCGCGCCACGAACCCCCGCGCCATGGCCGAAGCGCGCTCGTCGAGTTCGCGGTAGGTCCACCGCCGGTCGCCGTCCACCACCGCGACCCGGTCGGCGAACGCCGACGAACGCGCGGCCAGGAAGTCGCCGAACGTCTCGCCGACCCAGTAGCCGGCCTCCCGGTAGCGGCGGGCGAACTCGTCCGGCCACGGCACCCAGTCGTTCACGCCGACTCCTTCAAACCCAGCGCCCCCAGGAAGGTCCGGAACTTCGCGCTGGTCTCCGCCAGCTCCGACTCCGGCGTCGACCCGGGCACCACGCCGGCACCCGCGTACAGCCGCAGCGTCCGGTCCGCGACCTCACCACACCGGATCGCGACGATCCACTCGCCATCGCCCCGGTCGTCGGTCCAGCCCACCAGACCGGTGTAGAAGCCCCGGTCGAACGGCTCCAGCTCGCCGATCAGCGTCCGTGCCGTGTCGGCGGGCACCCCGCACACGGCGGGCGTCGGGTGCAGCGCGGTCGCCAGGTCCAGCGCGGAAACGCCGTCGTCGCGCAGGGTTCCGGTGACCTTGGTCGACAGGTGCCACATCGTCCGGGTGGGCAGCAGCTCCGGCGTGGCGGGCACGTTCAGCTCGCGGCAGAACGGGGCGAGCGCGTCCGCGACCGCGCCGACCACGAACGCGTGCTCGCGCAGGTCCTTGTGGGAGTTCAGCAGCTCGGTGGCGTTGCGGCCGTCCTGCTCGGGGTCGGCGCTGCGCGGCCGGGACCCGGCGAGCGGGTTGGACACGATGCCGGTGCCGGTGCGGCGGATCAGCAGCTCGGGGCTGGTGCCGACGAGCGTGCTGCCGCCCAGTTCGGTGGCGAACGTGTAGCCGCGCGGGTCGCGGGCGGCCAGCGCGGCCAGCACCTGGCGCACGTCGATGCGTTCGGCGGCGGTGAGGTCGAGTGCCCGCGCCAGCACGACCTTGTCCAGCGACCCGGCCGCCATCTCCTCCAGCGCCCGCCGGACGCCGGAGGTGTAGGCGTCGGCGTCGCTGCGCTGGTCCAGCCACCGGCCGCCGGGCGTGGGGCGTTCCGGCAGCGACACGGTGTGCAGCGGCGCGCCGCGGTGGACGGTGCTCGGCACGGTGAGGCGGCGCGGTTCGTCCGGCTGGAACGGCACCGCGCCCACCACGACCTCGCCGGGCGTCAACGGTTCGGTGTGGGCGGCTCCGGCCTCCTCCGCGACCAGGACACCGGTCGGCGAGGCGAAGAAGAACCCGCCTTCCCGGTAGGTGTCCAGGCTCGGCGGGGCACTGGCTGTTTCGGCGACTAGCACCGGCTGCTCCGTTCGCTGTTCATGACTCAGGCGCGGAGAGTCGCGCCGCCGTCCACGTAGAGGTTCTGCATGGTGATGTGCCGGGCCTGGTCCGAGACCAGGAACAGCACGGCATCGGCGATGTCGGCGGGATCGGCGATGCGGCCGAGCGGGATGCCGACGCGGAACGTCTTGGGGTCGCCCGCGATCACGCGGGTGGGCGCGTCGGCGTCGGTCCACAGCGCGTGCTGCATGGGGGTGTCGGTGGAGCCGGGCGAGACGACGTTGCAGCGGATGCCGTGCGCGGCCAGTTCCAGGCCGAGGCATCGGGTGAACATCGTCGTCGCGGCTTTGGACGCGGCGTAGGCGCCCATGTCGGTGCGCGGCACGCCGGACGCGTTGGAGCCGACCGTGACGATCACGCCGCCACCCCGGGCGACCATCCGCTTGGCGACGGCCCGGGACACGTGGAACACGCCGTCGGTGTTGACCGCGAACGTGCGCCGCCAGTCCTCGTCGGTGGTGTCCAGGATGCGGCCGGTGCGCAGCACGCCGGCCACGTTCGCCAGGATCCCGATGGGGCCCAGGGTCCGCTCGACCTGGTCGACCACCTCGGCGACACTGTCCACTTCGGACACGTCGGCCTGGTAGGCGGCGCCCTTCAGGTCCACGTCCGCGACGACCGCGCCCGCCGCGGCGAGCGCCGAGGCCACGGCCGCGCCGATGCCACGTCCGGCACCGGTCACGAGTGCCACGCGGCCCGCGATCCCCCTGTCGACCATTCGATGACTCCCGGTGCGAGTTTTGAGACTGACCGTCACTCTATCGTGCCATTTAGGTAAGGCTAACCTACAATTGAGGTAGCCCACAGTGCTCCCGTTGGCCGATTCGGCCTCGGCGCGACTCGGTTCGCGCAACCGCAGGTCAGCACGGGTCACCGTCGAGCAGATCGGCGAAGCCGGTGAACAGGTCGGCGTACACGGCGTGGTCGAACGCGTGCCAGCGGTCGGTCCACGGGTGCGCCCCCGGCACGTCGACCCCCTCGTCGAACACGAACAGCAGGTCGACCTCTCCGGGACGGCACGGGCCGGGCGGCGCGAGCCGGACGCCCAACTCCCGCAACGTGACCAGCCACGGGTGGCGGTCCGGGTCGACCACGACCGGCGCGCCGTTCCGGGCGAACGCGAAGCCCACCGACCGGTCCGGCCGCCACAGCGCCGCCTCCCGCACCCGCCACTTCGCGGCCCGGTAGCGGGCCCGGGACACCTCGGGGACGGGCGGGCAGCCCAGCGCGGCGGCCAGCGCGCCCGCCTCGGCGAACACCGCGTCCAGCGACTGGCCCGGGGCCTTCAACGTGAGGCCGACGGCGGGCACCGGCACGTTCTCCAGTCGCTCCAGGCAGCCGCCGTACGTGCGGTCCACCACGAGGTCCACCTGCCGCAACAGCGACGTGTCCGGCGTCGGATCGTCCAGGCGGGCCACACCGAACGGGTCGAACCCCACCGCCGACAGGCACTCGTCGGCCGGGTCCGGCCCCATCTCGGCGGCCACCGGGCGCACCCCGGCCGCCCACAGGGTGGAGGTGGCCAGCAGATCGGCCACCGCCACCCGTTCGGGCCGGCGGGGCAGGGTCAGCGTGACCCCTCGCCCGTCCGTGTACCGCCACACAAGCCCCTCCCCGGGGTGAAGACAAGGAAGTCTCAAGTTAAGGGCAGCCTAACCTAAACGGGTGGGCCGTGGTCCGGCATCCTCGTGGCAAGATCACCCACCGGCGCCATCACGCCGTCGGCCGTCCACCGCGCCCGGTCGCCCGTGCGGTACATGCGGGAACCGGGCGGGCCGTACGGGTCCGCGACGAACCGGGCGGCGGTCAGGCCCGGCCGGTTCAGGTAGCCGCGCGCGAGCTGCACGCCGGTCACGTACAGGTCGCCGGGCACGTGCGGCGGCACCGGGCGCAGTCGGGCGTCCAGCACGCGCAGGCCCGTGTTCCACACCGGGCGGCCGATCGGGACCGACACCCGTTCGGCGTTCGACACCTGCCACGACGTGACGACCGATGCTTCCATCGGCCCGTAGAGGTTGTGCTGCTCGGCGTGCAGCACCTCGCGGAAGCACCGGGCCAGCTCTCCGGACAGCGGACCACCACTACAGAACACCCGGAACAGGCTGGTGCACGCGGCAGCCGTGGGCTCGTCCAGGAACTCCCGCAGCTCCGAAGGTACAAAGTGGACAGTCGTGACCCGGTGCTCGCGGATCAACCCCGCCAGGTATGCGGGATCACGGTGACCGCCCGGCCGCGCCACGACGAGGGTCGCGCCGACCAGCAACGGCCAGCAGAACTCCCACACCGACGCGTCGGCCGTCGCCGGGGTCTTCTGCAACACCCGCTCGCCGGGCGCGAGCCGTTACCGGTCCTGCATCCACAGCAACCGGTTCACGATCGCCCGATGCGACACGACGACACCCTCGGACCGCCCGGTGTCAACCGTGAAGGTCACACAGGCGGCGTCGTCCGGCGACACCACCGGCAGCGGGACCCGCTCCACGGCCGGCAGCGGCAAGTCGGTGCGCACCACGGGGAATCCGGCGAAGTCCCGATCCGCGACGACCGCGACCGGCTCGGCATCGGCGAGCACGCCGGCGATCCGCTCGGGGTGGTCGACGTCCAACGGCAGGTAGGCCGCGCCGGCCCGCTGGACGGCGTGCAGCGCCACCACCAGGTCGAGCGACCGGGGCAGCGCCACCGCGACGATCCGATCCCGGCCCGCCCCGACGGAAACCAGCACCTGCGCCAGCGCCTCGACCCGCGCGTCGAACCCGGCGTAGGTGAGCTCCTCGCCGGCGACCACCGCGACCGCGTCCGGCGTCCGGCCGACCTGGCGGTGCAGCAGGTGCGGCAGCGTAGTGGCGGGAACCGGGTGGTCCGTTGCGTTCCAACGGTTCAGCACGTCCTCGCGGTCCCGCGCGGACAACAGGTCGACGTCCTCGATCCCGACCGAAGGCGAGGTCGCCGCGGCGCGCAGCAGCCGGACGAACCGCTCCCCCAGCGTCCGGGCGGTCGCGCGGTCGAACAGGTCGGCGCGGTACTCCACGCTTCCGGTCATCGCCGAACCGGTGTCCACCACACCGAACGTCAGGTCGAACCCGGCCGTGCCGATATCGGGTACGTCCACAGTGGACTTCAAGCCGGTCAGCCCGAACGGTTCGGCCGACCCGGCCCGGTAGGCCAGCACCACCTGGAACAACGGCTGGCAGGCCGGTGAACGCGGCGGGTCCAGCTCGGCCACGACCTGCTCGAACGGCACGTCGGAGTGGTCGAACGCGGCCAGGTCGACGCGGCGCACCTCCGCCAGCAGCTCGCCGAACGTCCGCACACCGGACGTGTCCACCCGCAGCGCCAGGCTGTTCGCGAAGGACCCGACCACCTGGTCCAGCGCACGGTCGCCGCGCCCGGCGACCGTCGTGCCGATCGTGATGTCCTCGCCCGCGCCCATCCTGCGCAGCAACGCCGTCAGGCACGCGTGCAGCACCATGAACACACTCGCACCGGTCCGCTCTGCCGACGTCCGGACGGCATGGGCGGTGCACGGCGGAATAGCGAACGGAACCGTTGCGCCCGCCGTGCCCGCGACCTCCGGACGTGGCCGGTCGGCGGGCAGGTCCACCACGTCGGGCGCACCCGCGAGTGCCGTCCGCCAATGGTCGAGCCCGGTGCCCGAGGCCGGCAGATCCTGTTGCCACAGCGCGTAATCGGCGTAGCGGACGGGCAGGTCGGGCCAACCGGGCGGGTCGCCGAGCAGCCTGCTTCGGTAAGCCGAAGCCAGATCGCCCACCAGCGGGCCCACGGACCACTCGTCGGCCGCGATGTGGTGCAGCAGCACGACGAGCACGTGCCGGTCGGACATCCCATGTATCAGGGTGCAGCGGACCGGCGGCTCCGACGTCAGGTCGAACGCACTGCGGATCTCCTTGCGGACCAACAACTCCGGGTCGGCCGCCGACACGACGGAGAGCACGGGGCCGGCCGGTCGCACCTCCGCGTACGGGGAACCGTCCAGGTCTGCCGGGAAGACGGTGCGCAGCGACTCGTGACGGGCACCCACATCCGCCAAGGCCGCGCGCAACGCGGACACGTCCAGCGGACCGGTCAGCCGGACCACGAAGGGCAGGTTGCAGGTGATGTCCTCCGGGGCGAGCCGGTGCCGGAACCACAGCCGGCGCTGGGCGGACGACAGCGGCAGCCGGTCCGGCAGGTCGCGCCGGACGAGCGCGGGCAGAGCAGTCCGGTTGTCCTGCCCGCCCGAGGTCGGCGCGTCGGCGAGCGGTTCTCCGATCAGGACGGCACGGGGGAACGGTGCGGTTTCGGGCATGGCTGAATGCTCCAGAGGTCCACACAAGCAGGGGAACGTTGAGGTGAGGCTAACCTAATACACCGGGCCGGCGCCGCCCACCGATCGGCTCTTCGGCATTGCTCCGAGAAGACCTCACGCAACTCGGACAACCTGGCCACCGACGCCACAACCTTGCAATAGCACAAGAAGTGCCGACCGTCCCGGAGTGCCCGAAACACCATGACTGTCGCATGTGGACTCACGGCGGCGACGCATTCACCCGGGACGCACCAGCCGGGGACGCCACCCGAGCGGCATCCCCGGCCGGGTTCAGCCCTCGTCTTCGGTGTGGTGGTCGAAGTTCTCCTGACCACGCTTCCAATAGCCGTCCACGTCGTAGGACTCGCGCGGCAGCGCCCGCTCGTCCCGCAGGTGCCGGCGGATCGACTTCAGCGCGCCCGCTTCACCCGCCACCCAGACGAACCCGTCGCCCTCGGGCAGCACCAGCGCGGCGATCGCGTCGTGCAGCAACTCCGTTCCGGCGGGGGAACCGTTGCGGTGCAACCAGGTCAGCCGAACGTCCGCCGTGGACTCCAGCGGCTGCTGCTCGGCCTCGTCGGCGACCTCCACGAACGCGAAGATCCGGTCGCCCTCCTCGGCCTGCGCCAGCCAACGGGCGATGGCGGGCAGTGCGGTCTCGTCGCCGCCGATCACGTACCAGGCCAGACCCTTGGGCACCAGCACCGAACCACGCGGCCCGAGCACACCCACCGCGTTGCCCTCCACGGCACCCGCCGCCCACGTCGAGCCGGGGCCGTCGCCGTGCACCACGAAGTCGATGTCCAGCTCGCCCGCCTCGGCGCGGTACTCGCGCACCGTGTAGTCCCGGAACGTGGGACGCGGCCCGTTCGGATCGCGCTCCAGCCCCTGCGGGCCGAGCTTCGGCAGGTCCGGCAGGCCGTCGCGCTCGGCCGGGAAGAACAGCTTCACGTGGTCGGCGGGCGCGGCCTCGCGGAACCCGGCCAGGTCCGGACCGGCCAGCGTCACCCGCACCATGCGCGGCGTCAGATTGCGGACCGCCTTCACCCGCAGCACGCGGGGCACCAGGTCGTACCGGACGATCTCGGGCGCGGCCGTGGTCACCGGGGTTCCACCAGGCTGCGCGGACGCAGGTCGGTCCACTCGCGCTCCACGTACTCGACGCACTCCGACCGGCCGGCCGGGCCGTGCGCGGCGGTCCACCCGGTGGGGACCTCGGCGAACTCAGGCCACAGCGAGTGCTGGCCCTCGTCGTTGACGAGCACCAGGAAGCTGCCGGCGTCGTCGTCGAACGGATTGGTCACGACCGACTCCTCGTCTATTTGGTTAGGCTCACCTTACCTGGTGATCAGCCCATCCACCACGAGTGAGATACCCCGCACAGCCCGCTCCGCGTGCCCCGCCGCACCCCGTCGGGCCGGTGCGGGCACCGCGTCCCGCGCCATCCGGGTGCCGAACGGCTCGTCCTCGGTGTTCGCCGCCGACAGCGCCGCGCCGAACAGGTGGTCCCACAGGATCCGCGCCGAATCCGCCAGCTCTTCGTCGGGCACACCCGCCTGCGACAGCGCGGCGAGCGCCCGGTCCAGCAGCGGGAGGATGGACGGACCGGCGAGACCGTCGACCGCCAGCGCGGTCACCGCCCACGGGTCCGCGCACAGCGCCTCGTACACCGCGTGGGCCACCGCCAGCAGTTCGGCGCGCGGATCGGCACCGGGCGGCGGTTCGGCGATCTCCTCGGCCACCACGTCCAGCATCGCCACCACCAGTCCGTCCCGGTCGCCGACCAGCCTGTGCAACGTGGTCGCGGCACACCTCAGCTCGGCCGCGACGGCCCGCAGCGTCACCGCCGCCAAGCCGTCCCGACGGGCCAGCGCACGGCCCGCGCGCACCACCTCGTCCCGGTCCGGGGTGCGCTCCGGCTCCGGCGCGGCGGGTGCGACGTGCCTGCCCGGCGTGCCGACCCGGACCGCCAGGCCGGCCAACAGGATCGCCAGCTTCTCCTCCAGCCAGCCCCGGCCCCGGAACGTGGCCTCGTCGATGTCCGCGACCGATTCCCACGACGTCCGGTAGATCTCGCGGAGGCTCCGCCGGCCGCGTGGCGTGTCGAACACCCGGTCCAGGCCGCGCATACCGATCTCGGTCGCGATGGTCAGGTCCGCCACCAGGTCCAGCGCCACCAATGTGTCCTTTTCGGACAGTCCTTCGGCGCGCAGCCGGGTGCCGTAGGCGACGAGGAGTTCGGTGACGCCCGGCGGCAGGCCCGGCGACGCGAGGATGGCCTCGCCCATGCCCGGCGAACGTTCCAGGAACCGCCACATGGCGTCCGCGAACGCCGTCAGCAGCTCGCGCCACGGCAGGGTCGCGGACGGCCAGGTGAACTCGCGGATCGCCAGGTCCAGCGCGGCCAGCACCAGGTCGTCGCGGTCGTGCACGTACCGGTAGAGGGTGGAGTGGCTGACGCCGAGCCGCCGCGCCACCGTGGGCATGGACAGGTTGTCCAAGCCCTCCTCAAGGGCCGCACGGGCCCGGTCGTCGCGGGGCCGCGCCGGGGGCCGCC
>CBHFOL010000065.1:0-29323 GCA_965995405.1 uncultured Saccharothrix sp. | reverse complement strand
GGGCCGAGAACAGCAGCACGCTACCGGTGGAGGCGGGCACCAGCAGGAAGATCGCGAACGCGACCGCGCGACCGAGGTAGATCCCGCTCAGCAGAAGCCGCCGCGGGTGGATGCCGCCCAGGGTGGACAGGGCGAGCGCCGCGCCCTGTCCGCTTCCCGCCCTTCGGGCCGCGACGAGTGCCAACTCCATGGCACGCGCTCTCTCGGCGAGCGAACTGTTGGCGCTGCCGTAGACCCGGGCCACGAGGGGTAGTTGCCACGCCAGTTCGGACATCTCCGCGCGCGCGGCGGCGTTGGTGGCGGCGAACAGGTTGTCGAACTCGAATTCGTACCACGCAACGGATTCGCTGTGGTCGGCGAACGCGGGAACACCCTCTGGGGGTTCCGGCGGGTCGAGCGGGAACCGACGGCTCGGCGTCTTCATCGCCGCGTTGGCCGCGTCGGCGGTGTGCAGGTACCAGACCAGCAGCCGGCGCAGGTGGCTTCGTCGCTCCTCCACCGACTCCACGTGGTTGACCTGGTCGGTCGCGTAGGCCCGCAGCAGGTCGTGGAACTGGTACCGGCCCGGTGCGGTCTCCTCCAGCAGGTGCGCTCCGACCAGGACGTCCAGTCGCTGTCTCGCCACGGCGATCGGGACCTCCGCGAGCACGGCCGCCGCCGGCACGCCGAACTCGGCACCGGGATGCAGACCGAGCAGCCGGAACAGCCGCGCCACCGGTTCGGGGAGCGCCCGGTAGGACCAGGCGAACACGGTGCGGACCGCGCCGGCTTCGTCGTCGTCCTCCGACGACAGCGCGCTCCACAACGCCGACTCGTCCCGGAGATCCCGGATCAACTGGCTCAGCGGCATGTGCGGTCGGCTCGCGGCCCGCTCCGCCGCGATCCGCAGTGCCAACGGCAGCCGGGCGCAGAGCCGCGCGAGTTCGGCGATCTCCTCGGGTTCGTCGCCTTTGCGGTAGTCGCGTGCCACGGACTCGATGAGCTTGACCGCCTCGTCTTCGTGCAGCAGTTCCAGGGTCAGCCTCCGCGCGCCATTGCGGGACACCAATCCGGACAGCCGACTGCGGCTGGTCACGACGACCAGGCAGTCCGGTGTGCCGGGCAACAGCGGACGCACCTGGCCGACCGTCGCGGCGTTGTCCAGGAGCACCAGCATCCGCCTGCCGACGAGCCGTGACCGGTACAACGCGGATCTGGCTTCCAGGTCGGAGGGGATGTCGTTCGGGCGCACGCCCAGCGCGCGCAGGAACCGGTCCAGCGCAACGTCGGGGGTGACCGGTCGGCCCGGATCGTAGCCGCGCAGGTTGACGTACAGCTCCCCGTCGGGGAAGTCGTCGCGGGCGCGGTGCGCCCACCGCAGCGCCAGTGATGTCTTGCCGACTCCGGCGGTGCCGACGATGACGACCGCGATGACGACACCCCGGTCGTCGCCCGGATGTCGGGTGATCTCGCCGAGGACACCGAGTTCGGCGGTCCGGTTGACGAATCCCCGGATGTCGCCGGGCAGTTGCCGGGGAGCATCGCCGAACTCGGCAGCGGAACGGTGGAAGTGCACGCCGCCGCTCACGTCACGGGCCTGGAAGACGTTGCCCGCGGGACCCGACACCTCTGATCGAGTGCCTTCCGGCGTGGGTTCAGAGGTGCTCATGTGCCCTCCAGCGAGCCGGCGCTACCCGGAAACCACCAGAGTACCGAGACCGGCGTCGGATCCCGCTGAAAGTGCAACCGATCGGGGCAAGGCGAAGCCACCGATCGGAACCGGCGTCACCGGGGACGAGTTCCAATGGGTGGCGAATTCGCGATGGCGGACGTGCTCCGGCGGAAATGCCGCCTCGGGGCTACGGGGCTACTCGCTGGATTTCCCAGCCGTCACGGCCGAGCCGGAAGCGGAGGCGGTCGTGCATTCGGTCCTGGCGGCCCTGCCAGAATTCGACTTCCTCCGGGCGGATCCGCCAGCCGCCCCAGTGCGGGGGCACCGGCACGCGGTCCGCGTCGGCGAACTGGCGCTCGATCTTCTTCAGCGCACTGTCCAAAGTGGACCGGCCGGACACCACTCGGGACTGCGGGGACGCCCACGCGCCCATCTGCGACCCGCGCGGACGACTCGCCCAGTAGCTGGCGGTTTCCTCCGGGCCGACCTTCTCCACCGTGCCGCGCACGTGGGCCTGGCGCTGCATCGCGAACCACGGGAACGTCGCGGACGCGTAGCGGGTGGCCATCAGGTCGTGGCTCTTGGCCGACGTGTAGTTGGTGAAGAACACCAGGCCGCGCGCGTCCAGGCCCTTCGCCAGCACGGTCCGGGACGACGGCCGGCCCTCGGTGTCCGAGGTCGCCAGCACCATCGCGTTCGGCTCCGACAGGCCCGCGCCGGCCGCCTGGTCCAGCCACAGTTGCAACTGCTCGTGCCAGGTGGCGGCGAGATCGCCCTCCGTGAGCGAACCCTGTTCGTAAGACACGCGCATCGACGGCAACGCGATGTTCGTCGTCTCCGACATCCGGACCTCCCGAGCGGGTTTTTCCTGGCACGGCACTTGTGGCACCTAACGGTCCCGCGACCGTACGGGTTTCCGGCCGTGTGCGAAACCGCCTGCGTGGTGATGAGGACCACCCGGGTCGTGACTGTCGGTGTGACCCTCTTTTCGGAATCGAGCACGAGATCGAGTCAGAACGTCACTCGATCCGGGATGGTTCCGTCGCGCCGCGTCGAGAGAGCGCGCCACGATCACCGCGTCGTCGGCCAACGCGGTCGCCAGACTCCCCCCGGACGCCAACGGAACGAGGGACCACCAGTCGTGTGAAACGGGCTGTTCCGGGTCCTCGCCCCAGCACAGCAGCTCCGTGCCCAGCACCCGGGCACCCGCGAGCCCGGCGGGGCTTTTGTCCAGTTCCGGCACGCCGACCCGGGTGGTCTGGCGCAGCACGGGGCCGCGCCGCCGCACGTCGAGGGTGCTGGTCAGGGTGCCGGGCCGTTCACCTGCGCGACCCAGCACCAGAACCTCACGGGTGCGCAGCCGCGCATCGTCGGCCAGCTCCGCCGTGAAGATCGCCTCGTGGCACGCCCGCGCCGTGACGACGGTGGGTTCGGGCAGGTAGGTGAGGCTGCCGCCGGCATCGACCTCGGCCCGGACCACCGCCCTGCTGCCGCCTGGCAGGTGGCCAGGCAGCGCGAGCGTCGCCGCGACGCCCCGCAGCTCCAGGTGCGCGCCCGGCCCGACGTGCACGGTCAGCTCCAGGTCGTCACCGCCGAGCGGGGCGGTGACCGAGCTCACCAGGTGCACCAACGCGTGCGCGGAACGACGGTGCGGCACGAGTCGGAGCGGAGCCATCGAACGCATCTCCCGCACGACGCTTCGACCTTCGAATTCTTCGACGAAAAGACGTGCCCGCGCCTTCACCCGGGCAACCCCGGTAGCCTGCGCCACGTCCTAGGGGTGGACGGGAATTCCGTCCACGATTCTCGGGGGAGATCGTGATGATGAGATTTGCCGGAATTGCCGTGGTCGCCACGGCGCTGCTGTTCGCCGGAGCCGGAGGAACGGCGACGGCCCAACCGGTCCACACCCAATCCGCGCGCACCGAATCCGTGCGCATCCAGGCCGCCACCTGCAAGTCGGCCGACTTGAACATCGCGTTCGGTCGGACCGAGGGCGCGGCGGGCACCGTCTACCGCGAAGTGCTGTTCACCAACCGGGCCATCGCCACCTGCGTGCTGCAAGGGTTCCCCGGGGTGTCCTATGTGGACGCCGACGGCAACCAGGTCGGCACGGCGGCGGTGCGCGACGGCGAGGGCGGGCCGCTGCTCACCCTGCCGCACGGCACGACGGTGCTCGCCGTCGTGGGCTTCGCCCAGATCGGCAACTTCGACCCGGAGGTCTGCCGGCCGACGCCCGTCTGGGGCATCAAGGTGTTCCCGCCGGACGAAACCGTGCCGCTGTACCTGCCGACGCCCGGCCAGTACGGCTGCGCGGGCGACACCAGCCCGTTCGGCAATCAACTGAAGGTCACCAGCGTGCGCAGTTGAGCACGTACCCAGTCCGCGACCGCAGGGGCTTCCGGGGTGTCCACAAGGGACTGACCGATCACCGGTAGTGCCCCGCGCATCCGGTGGGCGTCGGCCGTCATGACCGCGAGGTCGGCGCCCACCATCGGCGCGAGGTCGGTCTTGTTGATCACCAGCAGGTCCGCCGTCGTCACGCCCGGACCGCCCTTGCGCGGCACCTTGTCGCCGCCCGCCACGTCCACCACGAAGATCTGCCGCTCCACCAGACCCCGGCTGAACACGGCGGTCAGGTTGTCACCGCCGCTCTCGATGAGGACCAGTTCCAGGCCGGGGAACCGGTGCTCCAGGCGCTCCACCGCGTCCAGGTTGGCGGTGATGTCGTCGCGGATCGCGGTGTGCGGGCACGCGCCGGTCCGCACCGCCTCGATCCGGTCGGCCGCCAGGACTCCCGCTCCGCGCAGGAAGTCCGCGTCCTCGGTGGTGTAGATGTCGTTGGTGACGACGGCCAGGTCCACCTCGTCGCCGAGCGCCCGGCACAGCGCGGCGGTCAACGCCGTCTTGCCGCTGCCGACCGGGCCGCCGATGCCGATCCGGACCGCCCGGTGCTCATGCCCGCCGTGTGGATCCCGGCCGGCGTCGGTGGGGTCGAAGTTCACGGGGTGCACGTGGTCAGCTGACAAAGAGACGCACCTCTTCCCGGTGGTGTCGGTCGTGTGCCTCGGCCAGCAGGTCGAGGCCGGGTGCTCCGGGCGCGGGCAGGTCGCGCGGCTCGGTGTCGGCGTGCCGGGCGGCTTCCCGGGCCACCGCGTCCAGTTCGCCCCCGAGCCCGGCGATGATCGCGTTGACCCCGAACGGATCCAGCCCGAGCAGCCGGATCGCACCCGTCGCCGCGCCGGTCACCGCGTGGTAGGCCACCGTCTGCGCCGCCGCGAACGGCTCCGCCACCAGCATCCCGACGATGATCGGGTGGTGCGGCTCGGGCGTGGCCAGCAACAGCTCGTCCAGCTTCGCCGACGGCCACGCCTTCCGCGCCGCACGGGCGATCCCGCGTCCCTGCGTCCGGGACGCGGCGCGCTGCGCGGGCGACGGCGTGCGGGCGTCCAACTCGGCATCCAGCTCACCGAACCGGCCCCGGGTCGCGGCGGCGGCGAACACCGCGCCCAGCAGCCCGGCCGTGTGCAGCCTGCCGACCACGAACGAGGCCAGGCTCGGCAGGTCCGTGACCAGCCCGCGCGCCACGGCCTCCTCCACCCCACCAGAGTGCACGTGACCCCCGCCGGGGAAGCGGGAGTCCGCGAGCACCATCGCCACGAAGTCCATCAGAACAGGAAATACCGCTGGGCCATCGGCAGTTCCGCCACCGGGTGCGGCTCGACCAGCTCACCGTCCACGTGCACGGCGAAGCTGTCCGGGTCGACCCGCACGTCCGGCATGGCGTCGTTGAGCACCATGTCGGCCTTCCCCACCCGTCGGGTGTCCCGCACCGGCAGCAACGGCCGGTCGAGCCGCAGCACGTCCGCCAGATCGCAGTCGATCGCCTGCTGTGAAACGAAGTGCACGCTGCCGCGCGCCGCCGAGTACGCCCCGAACATCGGCCGGGCCAGCACCGGCTGCGGCGTCGGGATGGACGCGTTCGCGTCGCCCATCGCGGCCCACGCGATGAACCCGCCCTTGAACACCAAAGACGGCCGCACACCGAAGAACTTGGGCTCCCACAGCACGAGATCCGCCAGCTTCCCGACCTCCACCGAGCCGACCTCGTGGTCGATGCCGTGCGCGATGGCCGGGTTGATCGTGTACTTGGCGACATAACGTCGGGCACGCAGGTTGTCCGACAAGTCGCCACGCCGACCCCGCATGACGTGCGCGGTCTGCCAGGTGCGGATGATCACCTCGCCGACGCGCCCCATGGCCTGCGAGTCCGAGCTGATCATGGAGATCGCGCCCAGGTCGTGCAACAGGTCCTCGGCGGCGATCGTGGTCGGCCGGATGCGGCTCTCCGCGAACGCCAGGTCCTCGGGCACGGACGGGTTGAGGTGGTGGCACACCATCAGCATGTCCAGGTGCTCTTCGAGCGTGTTCACGGTGTGCGGGCGGGTCGGGTTCGTGGACGACGGCAGCACGTTCGGCTCCGACACCACCCGGATGATGTCCGGCGCGTGCCCGCCGCCCGCACCCTCCGAGTGGTAGGCGTTGACCGAACGCCCGGCGATGGCGTCCAATGTGGACTCCACGAAGCCGGCTTCGTTCAGGGTGTCGGTGTGGATGGCGACCTGGACGCCCGACTCGTCCGCCACCCGCAGGCACGCGTCGATCGCGGCGGGTGTCGTGCCCCAGTCCTCGTGCAGCTTGAAGCCGCCCGCGCCGGCCCGCAACTGCTCGTGGAGCGCTTCGGCGCGGACGGTGTTCCCCTTGCCCAGCAACAGGACGTTCACCGGCAGGTGGTCCACGGACGCGAGCATCCGGCCCAGGTTCCACGAGCCGGGTGTGACCGTGGTGGCCTTCGTCCCCTCGGCCGGACCGGTGCCGCCGCCGATCAGCGTGGTGAGGCCGGACGCCACGGCCTGGTCCACGATCTGCGGGCAGACGAAGTGCACGTGGCAGTCGATGCCGCCGGCGGTGAGGATCTTCCCGTTGCCGGACACGATCTCGGTCGCCGGGCCGATCACCAGCGCCGGGTCGACGCCGGCCATGATGTCCGGGTTGCCCGCCTTGCCGATGCCGACGATCCGGCCGTCGCGGACGCCGATGTCGGCCTTCACCACGCCCCAGTGGTCCAGCACGACCGCACCGGTGATCACCAGGTCGGGCGCGCCCTCGGCGCGGGTGGCGGTGCCCTGGCCCATGGACTCGCGGATCACCTTGCCGCCGCCGAAGATCACCTCGTCGCCGGCGTGCGGGCCCCGGCTGCGGTCCTCGGTGACCTCGATCAGCAGATCGGTGTCGGCGAGCCGGATCCGGTCACCCGTCGTCGGGCCGAACAACTCGGCGTACCGCTCGCGGCCGATCTCCGTCACAGGTCACCCGCCCACTCCGGGCGCAGGCCCGGCACCACCCGGTTCCCGGCCAACGGCACCAGCGTGACCTCGCGCGCCACGCCCGGCTCGAACCGGACCGCCGTGCCCGCCGGGACGTCCAGCCGCTTGCCCCACGCCGCTTCCCGGTCGAACTCCAGCCCCGGGTTGGCCGCCGCGAAGTGGTAGTGCGACCCGACCTGGACCGGGCGGTCGGCGGCGTTCAGCACGGTCAGCGTGGTGCGCGGCCGGCCGGGGTTCAGCTCCACCGGGCCGTCGCCGGTGATGATCTCGCCGGGTCGCATGGCCACTCCGTCTCGGGCGATGGGCTCTCAGGCGATGGGATCGTGCACGGTCACGAGCTTCGTGCCGTCCGGGAACGTGGCCTCGACCTGCACGGAATCGATCATGTCCGGCACGCCGTCGAGCACCTGGGCGCGGGTCAGCACGTGCCGCCCGCCGGCCATCAGCTCGCTCACCGTGCGGCCGTCCCGCGCACCCTCCAGCACGTGGTGCGTGATCAACGCCACGGCCTCCGGGTGGTTCAGCACGACGCCCCGCTCCAGCCTGCGCCGCGCGACGTCGGCCGCCACGTGGACCAGCAGCTTGTCCCGCTCGTGCGGCGTCAGGTGCATATCGGGAGGTCTACCACGTGGAATGCCGATACCGCAGAACGGAAACAAGGCGTTAACGAGGCCCCGGTCTTCTGAATCGGTTCCTGAATCGTGACCGACGCCACGGAAAACCCTCGTTGCCAGGGGGTCTGCGGGGGAGCAAGGTTTTCCCAACTCTTGAGTCTCGTGGACAAGGAGCGCACAGCGTGGTGCAGCAGACCGAGCAGGACGGATTCCGGCCGGGACTGGAGGGCGTCGTCGCCTTCCGAACCGAGATCGCCGAGCCGGATCGCGACGGTGGCGCACTGCGCTACCGGGGCGTCGACATCGAGGACCTGGCGGGCAAGATCACGTTCGGCAACGTGTGGGCCCTGCTGGTCGACGGCCGGTTCGGCCCGGGGCTGCCGCCCGCCGAGCCGTTCCCGATCCCGGTGCACACCGGCGACGTCCGGGTGGACGTGCAGGCCGCGCTGGCGATGGTCGCGCCGATATGGGGCTACCAGCCGCTGCTCGACATCAGCGACGAGGACGCCCGCACCCAGCTCGCCCGCGCCTCGGTGATGGCCCTGTCGTACGCGGCGCAGTCCGCACGCGGCATCGGCCACGCGGCGGTGCCGCAGCGCCGGATCGACGAGTGCCGGACCATCACCGAGCGCTTCCTGACCCGGTGGCGCGGCGAACCCGACCCGGCCCACGTCAAGGCGCTGGACGCCTACTGGGTGTCGGCGGCCGAGCACGGCCTCAACGCCTCCACGTTCACCGCCCGGATCATCGCGTCGACCGGCGCGGACGTGGCCGCCTCGATGTCCGGTGCGATCGGAGCCATGTCCGGCCCGCTGCACGGCGGTGCCCCGGCCCGGGTGCTGCCGATGATCGAGGAGGTCGAGCGGACCGGTGACGCGCGCGCCCTGGTCGCCGGGATCCTGGACCGGGGTGAGCGGCTGATGGGCTTCGGCCACCGGGTGTACCGGGCGGAGGACCCGCGTGCCCGAGTACTGCGGCGCACCTGCCGTGAGCTGGGCGCGGCCCGTTACGAGGTGGCGGCGGCGCTGGAGCAGGCCGCCCTGGCCGAGCTGCGCGAACGCCGCCCGGACCGGGCGATCGAGACGAACGTCGAGTTCTGGGCCGCGGTGATCCTCGACTTCGCCGAGGTGCCGCCGCACATGATGCCCGCGATGTTCACGTGTGCCCGCACGGCGGGCTGGTCGGCGCACATCCTGGAGCAGAAGCGCACCGGCCGGCTGGTCCGTCCCTCCGCCTCCTACATCGGCCCCGGCCCGCGCAAGCCTTCCGAGGTCGACGGCTGGGAGGAAATCGCCTAGGGACGCGCTCGAATCCGTTCGCAAAAGAGCTGCCCGGCCGTGTCGCCGGGCAGCTCTTTTTTGTCGCATGGCCCCCACGTGTCCACCGGTCGGTGGACATCGGGTGTCCGTCGTCGGGTCGTCCCGCCGAAAGGGCCCGCCGATGAACGATTTGCGGCATGAACGCGATACGGGTCAGGGACTTGCGGAAGTCCTACCGCGGCACGCCCGCGGTGGCCGGGGTCGACTTGGACGTCGAGGCCGGCGAGGTGTTCGCCCTGCTCGGGCCGAACGGGGCCGGGAAGAGCACCACCGTCGAACTGCTGGAGGGGCTGCGGCGACGGGATTCCGGGTCGGTGTCCGTGCTGGGGGTCGATCCGGCGAATGTTCAACGAGAGTGGCGGGTGAACATTGGGATTGTTCAACAATCCGCCACCGACCTGGGTGAGACGACGGTGCTGGAGGCGGTCCGGCACTTCGCCGGCTACTACCCGTCGGCTCGCGAGCCCGACGAGGTGATCGAACTGGTCGGGCTGACCGGGCAGCGGAACGTGTGGGCCGGGCGGCTGTCCGGCGGGCAGCGACGGCGGCTGGACGTGGCGCTGGGGATCGTGGGCCGGCCCCGGGTGCTGTTCCTGGACGAGCCGACCACGGGGTTCGACCCGGAGGCACGGCGGCAGTTCTGGCAGCTGATCCGGCGGCTCGCCGGTGACGGCACCACGATCCTGCTCACCACGCACTACCTGGACGAGGTCGAGGCGCTCGCCGACCGGCTCGCCGTGATCAACCGGGGCCGGGTCGTCGCCGAAGGCACCCCGGCCACGCTCGGCGGCCGGGACACCGCCGAAGCCCTGGTGAGCTGGGTCGACGCCGACGGCCCGCAGCTGCGCCGCACGTCCCGCCCCGCCGCGCTGGTCCGCGAGATCGGCGAGGCCCGGGAACTGACCGTCACCCGTCCCTCCCTGGAGGACGTCTACCTGGAGCTGATCGCATGACCACCCTGGACATCGGCCTCGCCCGCGGCCGTTTCGAGCTACGCCAGTTCTTCCGCGACCGCGGCGGCGTGGTGTTCACGTTCGCGCTGCCCGCGTTCATCCTGCTGCTGCTGGGCAACATCTTCGGCGGCCAGGTCCACGGCACCGACGTCACCATGAGCCAGGTGTACGCGGCGAGCCTGATCGGGGCGGGCATCATCTCCACGTCCTTCATCACGCTCGGCGTGGGCGTGGCGCAGGACCGGGAGAACGGGACGCTGAAACGCCTCCAGGGCACGCCCGTGTCGCCCGCCTCGTACTTCCTGGGCAAGATCGTGCTGGTCCTGCTGCTCAGCCTGGGCGAAGCGGTGCTCATGCTCGCCGTGGGCGTCGGGTTCTTCGACGTCGACCTGCCCACCGACCCGGCGCGCTGGGTCACGTTCGCTTGGGTGTTCCTGCTGGGTGTGGTGTCGTGTTCGCTGCTGGGCATCGCCGCCGGCTCGCTGGTCGGGTCGGCGCGGAGCGCGCCCGCGGTGATGAACCTCCCCTACATCGGGCTCCAGTTCATCTCCGGGGTGTTCATCCACCTGTCGACGCTGCCGAAGTCGATGGTCGTGGTGAGCTCGTTCTTCCCGCTCAAGTGGGTGGCGCAGGGGTTCCGCTCGGTGTTCCTGCCGGACGGCATGGCGGTCATGGAGGCGGGAGGCGCGTGGGAACCGGGGAAGACGGCGCTGGTGTTGGGCGCGTGGTGCGTGATCGGCTTCGTGCTGTGCGTCGTCGGATTCCGGTGGACGAACGGGCGCAGTGGCGGCTGATCGCCCTCGCCGCGCTGGTCGTCACGTGCGTGATGGTCCTGCTCGGCGACCGGCCGGAACGGTTCTGGGCGATCGGGTTCCTGCTGGTGGGCGCGGTCTGGTTCGCGCTGCGCCCGCCCGGCTACTACTCCGGCCTGCTGGTGCTGTTCGTGGCGGCGGAGTGGTGCACGCCGGACGCCACGTACGCGCTGTTCGCGCTGCTGCCGCAGGTGAACCGGGACATGTCGGCCTGGCCCGCGTTCCGGTTGACCGCGCTGTTCGGGCTGACGCCGTGGCTGGTGGCGTTCGTCCGGACCGGCGACCCGACCCGGATGCTCGCCATCTCGTTGATGATCCTGATGTTCTCGCAGCTGTTCGCCTGGGTGGTCGGGTCGATCGCGGACAAGAACGAGCGGATCGCCGAGCTGTCCCGGGCGGCCGGGGTGGCGGCCGAGCGGGAACGGCTGTCCGCCGAGATCCACGACACGCTGGCCCAGGGGTTCACCAGCATCGTGACCCTGGTGCAGGCGGCGCAGGCGGACCCGGACAGCGCGTCCCGGCACCTGGACCTGGCGGTGCGGACGGCGCGGGAGAACCTGGCCGAGGCACGGGCCCTGGTCGCGGCGCTCGCGCCGGCGTCGTTGGACGGCAGCCTGGCGTCGGCGGTGCAGCGGCTGGTGTCGCGGATGGTGGAGGTCGGGATCACCGGGACGTTCCGGCAGGTCGGGGTCGGGTCGGTGGACACGTCCGTGGAGGTGGTGCTGCTGCGGACGACGCAGGAGGCGCTCACCAACGTGCGGAAGCACTCGGGGGCGCGGGCGGTGGACGTGACGCTGGAGTTCGGCGAGTCGGTGCGGCTCGTGGTGCGGGACGACGGGCGCGGGTTCCGCGGCGCGGTGGAGGGGTTCGGGTTGCGCGGGATGCGGGCCCGGGTGGAACAGGTCGGTGGCACGCTCACGGTGTCCGACGTGGACGGCACGCGGCTGGTCGTGGAGGTCCCCCAGAGGATGGAGCACAGGTGATCCGGGTCGTGCTCGTGGATGACCACCCCGTGGTGCGGCAGGGGGTGCGGGGGATGCTCGCGGCCGAGGCGGACCTGGAGGTGGTCGGCGAGGCCGGGTCGGGCGCGGAGGCCGTGGAGTTGGTGGCCTCGGTGCGGCCGGACGTGGTGCTGATGGACCTGCGGATGCCCGGCATGGACGGGGTGGCGGCCACGTCCCGGATCGCGGGCCAGTGCCGGGTGGTGGTGCTGACCACGTACGAGACGGACGCCGACATCCTGCGCGCCGTGGAGGCGGGCGCGGCCGGGTACCTGCTCAAGGACTCGTCGCGGGAGGAGCTGGTGGACGCGGTGCGTGCGGCGGCGCGCGGGGAGACCGTGCTCGCGCCGTCGATGGTGCGCAAGCTGGTGGTGCGGGCTCCGGCGCTGTCGCCCCGGGAGCTGGAGGTGCTCCGGCTGGTGGCGCGTGGACTGTCCAATGTGGAGATCGGGCGGGAGCTGTTCATCGGCGAGGCGACGGTGAAGACCCACCTGCTGCGGGTGTTCAACAAACTGGGCGTTTCGGACCGGACGGCCGCCGTCACCACCGCGCTGGACCGCGGGCTGCTCGGTCGTTGAGCCGGGCCGGTCAGCGGGCGGACCTGTTCCCGCTGGTCAGCGAGCTGCGATCGGCGGTCGAACGTGACCAGCGACACCCGGCCGTCACTGTTAGGCCATGCGGCTGCAACACTGTTGACCCCCGGCAACGGCGCCGGTCAGGCCCTCCCCCTCCCCCGTGACCGGAGGCTTCGCGATGACCCAGACCGCCGACCCGACCACCCTGGTCCTGCCCGCCGAACTGCTGCCGTCCGACGGCCGGTTCGGCTGCGGCCCGTCCAAGGTCCGCCCGGAGGCCCTCGCGGCCCTGGCGTCCGAAGGGGCTGCCCTGCTGGGCACCTCCCACCGCCAGAAGCCGGTGAAGTCCCTGGTCGGCAAGGTCCGGTCCGGTCTGCGCGACCTGTTCGCGCTGCCCGAGGGCTACGAGGTCGTGCTCGGCAACGGCGGCACCACGGCGTTCTGGGACGCGGCGGCGTTCGGCCTGGTCCGCGAGCGGGCGCAGCACTTCACCTACGGCGAGTTCTCCTCGAAGTTCGCCAAGGTCACCTCGGACGCGCCGTTCCTGGGCGACTCGATCGTGGTCAAGGCCGACCCCGGCTCCGCGCCGGCGATCGCCTACGCCGAGGGCGCGGACCTGGTCGGCTGGGCGCACAACGAGACGTCGACCGGTGTCGCGGTGCCGGTGACCAGGCCCGCCGGTTCCGACGGCGCGCTGGTCGCGATCGACGCCTCGTCCGGCGCGGGCGGCCTGCCGGTGAACGCCGAGGACTTCGACGTCTACTACTTCGCGCCGCAGAAGTCGTTCGCCTCCGACGGCGGCCTGTGGATCGCCCTGATGTCGCCCGCCGCGCTGGAGCGGGTCGCCGAGATCGGCGCGTCGGGCCGCTGGGTGCCGGAGTTCCTGTCGCTGACCACCGCGCTGGACAACTCCACCAAGGACCAGACGTACAACACGCCGTCGCTGGCGACGCTGTTCCTGCTGAACGAGCAGATCGAGTGGATCCTCGGCAACGGCGGCCTGTCGTGGGCCGTCGAGCGCACCGCCGACTCGTCGTCGCGGCTGTACTCGTGGGCCGAGGCCACCTCCTGCACCTCGCCCTACGTGGCCGACCCGGCGTACCGCTCGCAGGTCGTCGGCACCATCGACTTCGACGAGTCGGTGGACGCCGCGGTGGTGGCGAAGGTGTTGCGCGCCAACGGGATCGTGGACGTCGAGCCGTACCGCAAGCTGGGCCGCAACCAGCTCCGGGTGGCGATGTTCCCGGCGATCGAGCCGGCCGACGTGACCACGTTGACCAAGGCCGTCGACTGGGTGGTCTCGGCGCTCTGAATTTCCGCGGAAAACGGGGGCTTCCGGTGCGCCGGAGGCCCCCGTTTTCCGTTCTATTCGACCAGGTGTTCGATTCGGTGGGCCGATAAGGGCAATACGTGTTCCCGAGCCGACGAGGTGAACCTTGCGGTAACAGACGTGCGGATACCGTCGACATACGGCAAGATCACATGAAGATATCGATGAACACGGCGAGCCTCCCGCGTCAAGGCGGCACGCCGGATTAACGTCGGCACCTGGCGAGGTGAAGTCAAACGGGAGGCCATGATGCGAGCGCTGCGGGTCATCGGGCTCGAAGACGACGGCAAGTCCGTCATCCTCGAAGACCCGGAACGCGGCGAGCGCTACGTGCTGCCCGCTGACGAACGGCTGCGCGCGGCGGCGCGGGGCGACCTCACCCGACTCGGGCAGATCGAGATCGAGGTGGAGAGCCAGATGCGCCCACGGGAGATCCAGGCGCGGATCCGCGCCGGCGAATCGGTCGACCAGGTCGCCACGGCGGCGGGCATCCCGACCCACCGGGTCGAGCGGTACGCCTACCCCGTGCTGTTGGAGCGCTCGCGCACGGCCGAACTGGCGCAGCGCGCGCACCCGGTGCGCGAGGACGGGCCGGACGTGCAGACGCTCGGCGAGGTCGTCGCGCACTCGTTCGGGCTGCGCGGCCAGGAGTACGCCGATGTCGGGTGGGACTCGTGGCGCGGTGAGGACGGGCGCTGGGTCGTGCAGCTGCACTGGACGGCGGGTCGCTCGGACAACCGGGCGCACTGGGCGTTCCACCCGGGCGCGCAGGGCGGCACGGTGACCGCGCTGGACGACGGGGCCGTCGAGCTGATGGACCCGAACCCCAACCGGACGCTGCGCACCGTGCGACCGGTGACCCAGCTGGCCAGGCAGGCGCTCGCGCTGGAGAAGGAGCCCGAGCCGGAGAGCCTGGTCCGAGAGGAGCCGCCCGCGCCGGTCGTGGAGGAGCCGAAGCCCGAGCCGACGCCGGAACCCGAACCGGTGCCGGCACCGGTCGCCGAGGAGCCCCCGGCTCCGCCGGCGCAGCAGCAGCCGCCCGCGCAGGCCAAGAAGGAGCCGCCCAAGCGCGGCAAGAAGAACCACCCGATCGTGCCGTCCTGGGAGGACGTCCTGCTGGGCGTCCGGTCCAACCGGGGCTGAGCCGGTCGCGACGAGGGGCCTTCGCCACGGCGAGGGCCCCTTTCGCATGGTTGTGCGGATGGTCGCGGGCCGGTGCCGTCGGCGATGATCGACGCCATGGGCGAGCTGGGACAGCGGCGTTCGCGGAGATGCCGGCCCGTTTGTGGCTCTCCGGTGGCGGGTAGTCGCCAGGTATGGCTCGGCGAATCTTGGTGGGCGCGCTGCTCGGGGCCGGGATGGGGGCGGCCTGGTGGGGGTTGCGCGAGCTGATCGCGTCCGGGGCGGTGTGCACGAAGGAGGACTGGGGCTGCCTGGCGATGGGGCTGTTCGCCATGCCGGTCAGCCTGGTGGTGGGGGTGCTGCTCGGGTGGGCCGTGCTGGGTGCCGCCCGGGTCGAACGGCCGTTGGGGACGGCCGCGGTGGGGGTGGCGTTCACGGCCGTGCTGCTGTTGACGACGGTGTGGGTGTCCGTGCCGGCGGGTGACGTCCTGGCGGGCGTGTTGGGATTCGTGCTGGCCGCACCGGTGACAGCGCGGCACGCCGTCAGCCACACTGCCGGCCATGACTGAGATCCCACGGCCGACGGCGGGTGCCTTCGCGTTCCGGGTGCTGCTGCGCGTCGTCGTGTCCGGGGTGGTCGGGGCGGTGCTGCTGATCGGGTGGATCTGGGCCTACCAGAGCGGCCTGCTGGACCGGGTGGTGAACGAGACTTCGGTGGGCGAGTTCATCCTGCTGATCGTCGTGGGGCTGCCGCTCGCGCTGGTGGTCAGCGCGTTGCTGGCGGGACCCGTGCTGTGGGTGCTGAAGGTGCGGCCGGTGTGGCCGATCGTGTTGATCGGGCCGGTGCTGCTGGGGTTGGCGCACTACTTCAAGCTGCCGGAGCAGTTCGCCGGGCTGGGTGACCGGTGGACCGTGCTGACGCTGCTCGGCGGGGTCAGCTACGGGCTGGCCGGGCTGCTGACCGCGCCCTCGATGCTGCGCAAGCGCTAGCCCAGCGGGACGTTGTCGAGCAGGTTCAGGTCCCAGCCCTCGTGTTCGCACCAGTCCTCGGCTTCCTCACGGGTGACGGGGCGGGCGTGTTCGGCCCGGCCGCCGATCGGGTCCCAGCCGTCGGGGGCCAGCACGTGCAGTCGACCGGCGCGCACGGCCAGCAGCCTGCCGCGCGGGAACACCATGGTCGGCTCGGTGCGCAGATATCGCACGTCCATCTTGACCTCCACCTAGGTCGAGCCTGCATGTTCTCGGGTGGGAAAACCGGATGCCCACGGGGGGTGATGTTCGTACCGTGGATACGGACTTGAGGGGGACGACAGACGTGACCGACGAGTCACCATCCGACATCGCGAACCGAAGTACCTCCACCGCCTCCACCGTGCGCAGGCTGTGGCCGTACTTCCGGCCGGTGCGCTTCTCCATGCTGGCGAGCATGGTGTCCGCGCTGCTGGCGATGCTCTGCGGCCTGGGCATCCCGCTCATCACGCAACGCATCGTCGACGGTCCGATCACCGACCGCGACCTGGGCGCGCTGCCGCCGCTGATCGCCCTGGTGCTGGTGCTGGGCCTCGCCGAGGCCGGCTTCTTCTACCTGCGCCGACGGTTCATCGCCCGACCCGCCTCCGACGTCGAGGCGCGGATGCGGGCCGACATGTACCACCACCTCCAACGGCTGCCGGTGGCCTTCCACGACCGGTGGCAGTCCGGTCAGCTGCTGTCGCGGGCCACGACCGATCTCACCACGGTCCGTCGGTTCGTGGCGTTCGTCATCACGTTCCTCGTGGTCAACACCCTGGTCGTGCTGACCGGGCTGGGCGTGCTGTTCTGGCTGTCGCCCGTGCTCGGCGCGATCGTGCTCGGGTGCGCGCTGCCGCTGCTCGTCCTGTCCTACCTGTTCGAGTCGAAGTTCAAGGTGGTGGCACGTCGGGCGCAGGACCAGGCGGGCGACCTGACCACGGTGGTCGAGGAGTCCGTGCTCGGCATCCGGGTGCTCAAGGCGTTCGGACGCGGGCCGCACCTCACCCGGCGGTTCGTGCGGCAGGCCCGGGAGCTGCGGGACACCGAATTGGCGAAGGTGCGGATCTTCGCGCTGCTGTGGGCGGTGCTGATCGTGCTGCCCGAGCTGGCCATCGCGGGGCAGCTCGCGTACGGGGCGGTGGGGATCGCCGACGGCACCGTCACGGCGGGCACGCTGGTCGCGGCGGTCACGGTCAGCGCCTACCTGCGCTGGCCGATCGACTCGATCGGGTGGCTGCTGGCGGAGACGAACCAGACCGCGTCGGCGTCGGAGCGGTACTTCGAGGTCATGGACGCTTCGGTGACCATCACCAGCCCGTCCGCCACGACGTCGCTGCCGGAGCAGGTCCGGGGGCACGTGCGGTTCGAGAACGTGCACTTCGCGCACATCGGCGGCGAACGGGACGTGCTGCGCGGGATCGACCTGGACATCCTGCCGGGCGAGACGATCGCGTTGGTGGGCGCGACCGGGTCGGGCAAGACGACGGTGACGGCGCTGGTGCCGCGGCTGGCCGACGTGACGTCGGGGCGGGTGACCATCGACGGCGTCGACGTGCGGGACCTCGATCTCGCCGAGCTGCGGCGGGTGGTCGGCACGGCGTTCGAGGAGCCGATCCTGTTCTCCGCGAGCGTCACCGAGAACATCGCGCTCGGCAGCCACGACGTGGGCGAGGAACGGGTGCGCGAGGCGCTGAAGGTCGCCCGCGCCGAGGAGTTCGTGGACGCGCTGCCGTGGGGGCTGGACACCCGGATCGGCGAGCAGGGCCTGTCGCTGTCCGGCGGTCAGCGGCAGCGGCTGGCGCTGGCGCGTGCGGTCGTCGGGCATCCGGCGGTGCTGGTGCTGGACGACCCGCTGTCCGCGTTGGACGTGCACACCGAGGCCGAAGTGGAGGCCGCGCTGAAGCGGGTCCTGAAAGGCGTGACGGCGCTGGTCGTCGCGCACCGGCCGAGCACGGTGCAGCTCGCGGACCGGGTGGCGATGCTCGTCGACGGGCGGATCGCGGCCGTCGGCCGGCACCGGGACCTGTTGGCGGACAACGAGGAGTACCGGCACCTGCTGTCCACTATGGAGGACGAGGAGGTGGCGGCGTGACCACGACCGAGGTGCGGCCCACCGAGGAGGAGTGGCGCGGGGTCGCCGCCGAGGACGTCGAGGAACTGGACCACGCCACCGGGGTGAAGCTCCAGGCCCGGTCACGGCGGCTGCTCGGCTCGCTGCTGCGCCCGCACACCCGGGCCGCCGTGCTGGCGCTGGTCATCGTGATCGCCGAGAACCTGGTCAACCTGGCCGGTCCGCTGCTGATCGCCGCCGCCATCGACCGGGGTGTGCCGGCCGCACTGGACGGGCGGCCGGACGTGCTGGCGTGGTGCGTCGGCGGCTACGTCGCCACCGCGCTGGGCGCGACGCTGCTGCGCTGGTCGTTCGTCCGGCTCACCGGGCGGATCGGCCAGGACCTGCTGCTGGACCTGCGGGAGCGGATCTTCCGGCACGTCCAGCGGCTGTCCGTCGCGTTCCACGAGAAGTACACGTCCGGCAAGGTCATCTCCCGGCTGACCAGCGACGTCGACTCGTTGCAGGACCTGCTGGAGCAGGGGCTGGACGGGTTCTTCACGTCCCTGCTGTCGGTGGTCGGCATCTCGATCGTGCTGCTCACCCTGGACCCGCCGCTGGCGCTGGTCGTGCTGCTGGGGTTCGTGCCGCTGATCCTGCTCGTCCGGTGGTTCCGGCGGCGGTCGGCCAAGGCGTACCGGGGGACGCGCGGCGCGATCGCGAAGATCATCGTGCAGGTCGTGGAGACCATGAACGGCATCCGCGCGGTGCAGGCGTTCCGGCGGGAGCGGCGCAACAAGAAGATCATGGGCGAGCTGAACGGCCGGTTCCGGGACGCCAACACCGAGGCGTTCCGGGTGATGGCGGCGTTCACCTCGCTGGTGCGGGTGATCGGCAACGTGTCGCTCGCGGTGATCCTCGCGTGGGGCGCGTTCCGGGTCGCGGACGGCGATCTGGAGCTGGGTGTGCTGGCCGCGTTCACGATCTACGTGCGGCGGTTCTACGACCCGTTCGACGAGATCGCGATGTTCGCCAACTCGTACGCGTCGGCCACGGCGGCGCTGGAGAAGATCTCCGGCCTGCTGGAGGAGGAGCCGACCGTGCCGGAGCCGGACGACCCCGCGCCGCTGCCGGACCCGAAGGGCCGGATCACGTTCGACGGGGTGGAGTTCCGCTACTCGGCGCGGACGCCGGTGGTGCTGCCGTCGTTCGACCTGCACGTGCCGGCCGGGCAGACGGTGGCGCTGGTCGGCGCGACCGGTGCGGGCAAGTCGACGCTGGCCAAGCTGGTGGCGCGGTTCTACGACCCGTCGGGCGGCGCGGTGCTGCTGGACGGGGTGGACCTGCGTTCGGTGGCGGACGTCGAGCTGCGGCGGGCCGTGGTGATGGTGACCCAGGAGAACTTCCTGTTCGACGGGTCGGTGGCGGACAACATCGCGCTCGGCCGGCCCGCTGCCTCGCGGGACGAGGTGGAGGCGGCGGCGCGGGCGGTCGGCGCGCACGAGTTCATCGCGGCGCTGCCCGACGGGTACGACACGGACGTGCGCAAGCGCGGCGGTCGGCTGTCGGCCGGGCAGCGGCAGATGGTGGCGTTCGCGCGGGCGTTCCTGGCGGATCCGGCGGTGCTGGTGCTGGACGAGGCCACGTCGAGCCTGGACGTGCCGTCGGAGCGGCTGGTGCAGGGCGCGCTGGAGACGGTGCTGGCCGAGCGGACGGCGTTCATCATCGCGCACCGGCTGTCCACGGTGCTGATCGCCGACCGGGTGCTGGTGCTGGACGGCGGGCGGATCGTGGAGGACGGCACGCCGGAGGAGCTGATCGGCGGGCAGGGGCGGTTCGCCGCGCTGCACACGGCGTGGCGGGACTCGCTGGCCTGACCTACAGCAGGGTGGTGATCAGCGCGAACCAGGCCAGGAGGACGCCGGTCACCACCCCGTAGGCCACCCACCGCCAGACCACGACCTTGCGGGCCAGCCAGACGGACGGCGCGATGCCGCCCACCACCAGGACGTTCGCCAGCAGCGCCAGCCAGCTGCTGGTCTCGCCCAGGCCGAGGGACAGCGTGACGACCATGAACGTCACCACGGCGGCGGTGAAGACGCTGACCGTCAGGCCGGTGCCCCACGGGGTGGGTTCCCCGGCCGGTTCGGGATCGGGTTCGGGATCGGGTTCGGTGAGCACGGTCGTGGGTACTTCCACGATGTGCTGCTCACCGGTGACCGGGTCGGTGTAGGCGACGGGCGTGCCCATGTCGGCGGCCAGCCGGCCGGCCAGTTGGCGGCCCCGTCGGGCGACCAGCGCGCCGGCGGTGCCGTCGGCGGGCGGGTCGGTGCCCAGTACGGCGTCGGCGACCTTCGCCCACTCGTGCAGCGCCTCGGCGAGGCCCGCGCCGAGCGGCAGGGTGTGCGGGTCCACCTCCCGCTCCCCCGCGTCGTCACGGCCCGCAAGCACCGCGCGACCGCCCTGGACCCGCAATTCCACGAAAGTCCTCCTCGAAGATGCTGGGGTCGACGGTAGCCGGTCAGGCGATCGCGTAGAAGGCGATGGCCGCGGCGGTGGCGACGTTGAGCGAGTCGACGCCCGGGGCCATCGGGATCCGGACGGCCATGTCGGCGGCGGCGATGGCCTCCTCGGTGAGGCCGGGGCCTTCGGAGCCGAGCAGCACGGCCGCCTTGCCGCGGTTGAGACCGGCGTCGGCGAGGTTCGCGGCGGTGGGTCGCGGGGTGAGCGCGGCGACGCGGAAGCCGTTGTCGCGCAACATGTCCAGGCCCGTGCGGAGGTCCGGGAGGTGGGCGAACGGGACGCGCAGCACGTGCCCCATCGAGACGCGGACGCTGCGCCGGTAGAGCGGGTCGCTGCAACCGGGGCCGAGCAGGATGCCGTCGATGCCGAGCGCGGCGGCGTTGCGGAACAGCGAGCCCAGGTTCTCGTGGTCGCCGACGCCTTCGAGGACCGCCAGCCTGGCGGAAGTCCGGGCCAGGTGTTCGGCGGCGGGCTGCGGCGCGCGGTCGGCGGCGGCCAGGACGCCCCGGTTGAGGTGGAAGCCCACCACTTCGGCCATGACTTCGGCGGAGGTGACGTAGGCGGGTGCGGCCAGGTGTCCCAGCGCTTCGATCCGGCGGCGGACGCCGAGCAGCGCGCGGACGGGGTAGGGCGAGGCGAGCAGGCGTTCGACCACCACCACGCCCTCGGCGATCACCAGTCCCCGGCCGCCGGGGCGGTCCGGGCGGCGGTCGGCGGTCGACAGGTCCCGGAAGTCGTCCAGCCTCGGGTCCGCCGGGTCGTCGATCTCGATCACGGTGGCAGTGTCCCACTTCGCGACATGTGAACACCGCTCGTAGTCCAGAGGGCTGAACGACAAGCCCGCCACCTGCAAGTACTCGCTGATTGTTACCTTCATGTGACAGAGAGCACCGATTTGGACGCTGGCGGGCAGGTGGTTGCTGTGTCACGGTTGGCCTCCGCTGAGCCCGCCGGAACAGCCCGACCGATTTGGGAGGCGGCATGGGTAGCAACGTGTCCGTTCGAACATTCACCAGGGAGGACCGCCAGCGCTACCGCGAGCGGGTGCAGCGGTGCCTGGACGCGCTGGGGACCATGTTGGCCGAGGACTGCTTCTCCTTCAACCGGCAGCAGATGGGGTTGGAGATCGAACTGAACCTCGTGGACGGCGACCGCAGGCCCGCGATGGCCAACGCCGAGGTGCTGGAGAAGATCGGGGACCCGTCCTTCACGCTGGAGCTGAGCCAGCACAACCTGGAGGTCAACGTCCCGCCCCGGGAGCTGGCCGGGGACGAGACGCTGGACCTGGAGCAGGAGCTGCGCGAGACCCTCGCGTCGGCGGACGACAAGGCCCACGACGCGGGGACGTCGATCGTGATGATCGGCGTGCTGCCCACGTTGCGGCACGAGCACTTCGACCGGCGGTGGCTGTCCAACAGTTCGCGGTACGCGCTGTTGAACGACCGGATCTTCGCGGAACGCGGCGAGGAGACCGTGCTGTCGATGGAGGGCTCGCCGATGCCGGGTGGGGCGTCGGCGGAGAAGCTGTTGAGCTACGCGGAATCAATACTGCCCGAGGCGGCTTGCACGTCCGTGCAACTGCACCTACAGGTCGCGCCGGACGATTTCGCGGCGCATTGGAACGCCGCCCAGGCGCTGGCCGGGGTGCAGGTGGCGATCGCGGCGAACTCCCCGTTCCTGCTGGGCAAGGCGTTGTGGCACGAGACGCGGATCCCGTTGTTCCTCCAGGCGACGGACACCAGGACCGTCGAACTGAAGAACCAGGGCGTGCGGCCGAGGGTGTGGTTCGGCGAGCGGTGGATCACGTCGATCTTCGACCTGTTCGAGGAGAACGTCCGGTACTTCCCGGCGCTGTTGCCCGAACTGGGCGACGAGGACCCGTTGGACGTGATGGGCTCGGGCAGCACTCCGTCGTTGACGGAACTGCGGCTGCACAACGGGACCGTGTGGCGCTGGAACCGGCCCGTGTACGACGTGGTGGACGGCGTGCCGCACCTGCGCGTGGAGAACCGCGTGCTGCCGGCCGGCCCGACCGTGCTGGACATGATGGCGAACGCGGCGTTCTTCTACGGCGCGCAGCGGGCGTTGACGACGCTGGAACGTCCTTTGTGGACCCAGATGTCGTTCCACGCGGCCGAGGAGAACCTTTACGCGGGTTCACGGCACGGGATGGGCGCGCAGCTCTACTGGCCCGGGATCGGCTGGGTGCCGCCGGACGAGTTGGTGCTGCGACGGTTGCTGCCGTTGGCCCATGAGGGTTTGCAGGCGTGCGGGGTGTCCGACGCGGCCCGGGAGCGGTACCTCGGGGTGATCGAGGAGCGGTGCCTTTCCCGGCGGACCGGGTCGCAGTGGCAGCGGGACACGGTGTCGATGTTGGAGGAACGGGGAGCGGACCGGGACGTCGCTTTGACGGCGATGCTCGGCCAATACGTGGAACTGATGCACACCGGGGAGCCGGTACACACCTGGCCGGTCGGCCTCTGACCCCTGTCGTTTGGCCGCGCGCAGTGCAGACCGTGCTGCGCGCGGCCGTCGGTGCGCGTTCGGGCTATCGCCTGCGGCCGGCCTTCAGCGGTGCCACATCCGCCCCGTCGTGCGAGCTGCGGCATTCGTCCGGGGTCACTGCCTCCACGGCCAGGGTGAGCATTCCCTTGACGCCCGTGTAGATGGATTCACCGGCCGACGCCAGGGAGGTGTGGACGCGGTTCGAGTCGGAGAAGTCGCGGTCGTCCTTGGTTCGCTTCTTGCCCGCCTCTTCCGGTTTCGTGGCGCTGCGGAGGTTGACCTCCAGCCAGGCCGCGACCTCGGCGGGCGTGGTCAGGACCTCTTCCGGGGTGCGCTCCAGACGTTCCTGCCGCGGGGAGGCGTGGTCGAGGGAAGTGTGTTCCACGTAGGCGTGCCAGTGCGTGTTGCGCAGTGACCACGTCTGCTCGACCGGCCAGTCCTCCTCAGTGCCCATGCGCTTATCTTGCCAGGGTCCGCACGTCGAGCGTGTGGTCAACCCCCACCGCGTCCGCCAGCCGCCGGTCGTGGGTCACCAGCAGGAGGGTTCCCCCGTACGTTTCCAGGGCCTGTTCCAACTGTTCGATCGCGGCCAGGTCCAGGTGGTTGGTCGGCTCGTCCAGCACCAGGCACGTGGTGCCTTTCGCTTGCAGGACAGCCAATCCCGCTCTCGTCCGCTCACCCGGTGACAGGGTGTCCGCGGGACGCAGGACGGCATCCGCACCCACCCGGAACTTGGCCAGGAGGGTTCGCACCTCGACATCGGACAGTCCCGTCGCCTCCGCCACTACCGCCAATACCGGCGTGTCGGTGGCGAAAGTGGTTCGGATTTGGTCGACTTCGCCGACGATTACCGACGCACCTTGACTCCGATCGCCTTTTCGCAGTGGTATTCGGCCTAGCAGGGCACCCAGCAGGGTCGATTTGCCGGAACCGTTCGGACCGGTGATGCGCCAGCGTTCGCCCGCGCCGATGGTGAGGTCGATCGGGCCCAGGGTCACCTCGCCCCGGCTCACCACGGCACCCCGGAGGGTGAAGGCGATCTGACTGCCCTTGCCGGCCGTGGGCAGGGTCAGGCGCAGTTCCCACGGCTCGCGGGGCTCCTCCACCTCCTCCAGGCGCTCCAACGCCCGGTCCACAATGGACGCCTTCGCGGTCAGGTTCTCCGCGCCCTGCTTGCGGTTGAACTTGATGTTCTTGTCGCTCTCGTCCGACTTCGCGTTGCGCGCCACGCCCGCTCTCGACCACTCACGGGTCTGGCGCGAGCGCTTGACCAGGCTGTCCCGCTTGCCCGCGTACGCCTCGTAGTCCTCGCGCGCCCGCCGCTTCGCGTTGGCCTGCTCGGTCACGTAGGCATCCCAGCCGCCACCGTAGACGGTGACGCCGTGCGTGAACTCGTCCAGTTCGGCGATGGCCGTCGTGGTGCGGGACAGGAACTCCCGGTCGTGGCTGACCAGCACCATCGCGGCCGGGCTGGACAGGACGTGGGACTCCAACTGCTCCAGGCCCGCCGCGTCCAGGTCGTTGGTCGGCTCGTCCAGCAGGAGCACATCGGCCCTCACCAGCAGCACCGACGCCAGGCGCAGCCGGGCCTGTTGGCCACCGGACAGCGGACGCCGCTCGTCCAGCAGGTCGGCGGGCAGTCCCAGCCGGTCGCAGACCTCGTCGGCACGCTCGTCGAAGTCGGCCGCGCCGGCCGCCGTCCACACGTCGAACGCCTCGGTGTAGCGGTCGGCCGCTCCCGGCTCGCCGTCGGCCAGCGACCGGGCCGCCGCCTCGAAGCCCGCCACGGCCCGGGCGACGCCGGTCCGTCCCGCCAGGTGGGCGCGCAGCGACTCGCCCGGCCGGACAGTCGTCTCCTGGGTGAGATGGGCGACGGCACCACGGGCAGTCACCGCGCCCCCGTCGGGCTTCAACTCACCGGCCAGCACCCTGAGCAGCGTGGACTTGCCGACACCGTTGGGTGCCAGCAGACCTACGCGTTGACCTGCGGGAACATCGAGATCCACCTCCACGAGCACGGCCCTGCGACCAAACGACAGCGACACGTTCCGGGCTGTCAGTGCGGACACATTCCCGATCGTCGCAAAAACCCCTGTGATCAGCACCCCAGTTTCCGCTCCCGCTAGTTGCAAGTAGATTGCAGGTACTAGAGAGTTGCAACGAGGGGATTGTCATGGCCCAGTACGTGCTGCCGGATCTCGACTACGACTACGGCTCTCTGGAGCCGGCGATCATCGGCGAGATCAACGAGCTGCACCACAGCAAGCACCACGCCGCCTACGTCAAGGGCGCGAACGACACGATCGACCAGATCGCCGAGGCGCGGGACAAGGACTCCTTCGGCTCGATCGTCGGTCTGGAGACCACGCTGGCGTTCCACCTGGCCGGCCACGCACTGCACCAGGTGTGGTGGAAGAACCTGTCCCCCAACGGCGGCGACAAGCCGGTCGGCGAGCTGGCGGCGGCCGTGGACGAGCACTTCGGCTCGTTCGACAAGCTGCGCGCGCAGCTGGGCGCGGCGGCGTCGACGATCCAGGGCTCCGGGTGGGGCATCCTCGCGTGGGAGCCGGTCGGTCAGCGGCTGATCACCCAGCAGCTCAAGGACCACCACTCCAACCTGTCGATCGCCACCACGCCGCTGCTGGTGTTCGACATCTGGGAGCACGCCTACTACCTCCAGTACCGGAACCTGAAGGCGGACTACATCTCCGCGCTGTGGAACGTGGTGAACTGGGACGACGTGAACGCCCGCTTCGAGGCCGCCCGCGCCGGCCGGAACGGGCTCCAGCTCCCGCAGAGCTGAACTCCCGAAGTCTCGGCGGTGGATGCTCCGACAAAGCCGCTACCGCTGACACGACGAGGCCCCGCCACCCGGCGGTACGACCGGGAGGCGGGGCCTCGTCTGTTCCCGAACTGACTGCCGCTCCCACCACGAAGCGACGAGACTTAGGTTAGCCTAACTTCGCTTTCTTGGGAAGTCCGCCGCACCAGACCACGTGCGACCAGCTCGACCACGGTCGCGATCGCCGCCGCCTCCACCGCCAACAGGCCCAGCAGCACGACCAACTGGAGCGCTCCCGCCTGCCAGACGGGCGCACCGCCGAGCAGCATCCCGACGAACGCGCCGGGCAACGTCACCAGCCCCACCGTCCGGGTCTGGTCCAACGCCGGGAGCATCGCCTCGGCCGCCGACCGGCGGACCAGCTCCCGCACTGCCTCCGCCTCGGTGAAGCCCAGCGCCAGCGCCGCCTCGTACTCCCCGTGCCGGTCGTGGAGCGTGTCCAACGCCCGGCGCACGGACAACGTGGTCGCCGTCATCGCGCCGCCGATGAGGATCCCGCCCATCGGGACCAGCGCGATCCCGTCCAACGGCACCAGACCGCTCACCACCAGCACGGCGATCGCCGGAACGGTGCCGATCAGGATCGCCGCACCGACCCACACCCCGCGCCGGCCGGTCTTCGTGCGGGCGGCGGACGTGCCCGTCGCCACCGCCGCCATCAGCACCAGGAATGCCGCCGTGAGCGGCAACGAGGCCAGCACGGCCGTGATCACGGCCGACACCACCGCCAACTGGACAGCCGCCCGCAGCGTCGCCTTGACCACCGGTTTGGGTGACAACAGCCCACCCCACCGGAGCACCGCGCCGGCGGCGACGGTGAACAGCAGGCAGACGATCAGCAGGCGCACCCAGTCCGTCGCGATGACCACCCGGCCATCCGATCAGACGCGCATCCCCACGGCCCTGCCGGATCCACTCACGGTTCCGCTCCGTCGTCAGGCGCACTTCTGCTCAAGCACTACCTCCACCACCTCGAACAGGTCGCCGAACTCAAGCGGGGCCGGCGCGGTCAGCGCCCCGCCGATGAAGGCCGGGCCGGGTTGGAGTTCGCCGTCGATGACCCGCTTGACCGTGCTCCGGTCGACCTCCATCACCTTGGCCAGTGCGTAGTCGGATCGGTAGCCCGCCGGCGCTGCGGCGTTGGTGAACGTCCTGGTCCGCAGCCTCACCGTGCACGCCATCGGCTGCCCGGCCCCTCAGACCGGGCGCGGCGACCGAGCCGCCCGGTCGCCGTCCGCCGGGGCGATCTCCCACGCCTTTGCCGTGGCGTGCCCAACCGTCTCGGTCGCATCCTCTACGCCCTCCAGCGCCTCCAGCGCCAGTCGCACCGCTTCCTGAGCGCGGTCGGCAGCCTCGATCGCTTTTCGTGCCAGTTCTTCGGTCTTCTCGGCGACCTCCACCGCGCCGACCTGCCGCGCCGCCTCGGCCGCCTCCATCGCCCACGTCACGGCCGTGCGCGCCTGCGCCCCCGCATCGAACGCTTCCCCGGCAGCCGTCTCGGCCGCGTCGAGCAGCGCCACGTCGCGCAACGCCGCCGCGGCGTCCGCGTAGAGGGTCCGCACGTGCCCCTCGCCCAGCATGATCTCCGCGACGCCGCCGATCGTCAGGTACATCGTCTGGTCGAGCGATCCCCGCAATCGCACGTGGTCACCGTCGTCCACGCGCATACCCAGGCAGGTCAGTCCGCCCCACACCGTCGTCATGCCCATCACCACTTCCTTGCCGGACAGGGTTTCCCGTCACCCGACCGCCGGGTTGCCCGTCGGTCGTCCAGTCCGGCCGATCGCCCGCACCCACCGGGTTTCGGTCAGCCGGAAGTCGTTGCGCTCCAGCACATCCCCCATGCCGGGCAGGTGGTTCGCGCCCCACACCAGCACCACCGGGCCGTCGTGCACCGCCCCAAGTCCACTTCGGCCACGTCGACGTTGTGCCAGTCCTTGCCCGCCACCATGCCGTTCTGGCCGGCCAGGTCCGCCACCTCGGCCACCCATCGCGACGCCTGCGTCCCGACCCGCGCCCGGAACTCGGACAGCCGTTCGCAGTGGGGATGACCTGAGCGCACTAGGTACGTACGCGCTACGTTGGAGCGGTGATCGACGTCGGCGGGCGGCGGACCGTACCCCTCGGCAGCCTCCCCGCAGATCACCGAGGTTGCCGTGCGAACGCGCCGCCGAGCAGCAATTCCGCTGGTCAGAACACCTGCGGTGAGATCCATTCGGCGTCCTCCCTGGAGCGCGACGACCTGACCGGACACTGCGTCAACCGGTCCGCCACAGGTGTGAGATCCTGTGACGAACCCGACAATGTCAGGCATAGTGAAGCACGTACGTAGTCAATTTCTCGCTAACCAAACGGGTGAATACCGTCCAGTTACCCAGGTACGTACGGTAAATAGGCACGTACGCACCTGGAACTGGTCGATCATGAGGAGAGCCGTGATGGCGAAGGCCAAGGCGACCGAGGAGAACGCGACGAGTCAGCGCCGTCAGGTCGGCGCGGCGATGCGGTCCTACCGCAAGGACGCGGACATGGATCGCGAGGCGGCTGCGGCTCTGATCGGGATCGCCGGTCCGTCGCTGACCCGCAAGGAGAACGGCGACTTGCAGTTCAGCCGCTCACAGATCGAGACGCTGGCCGAGGCGTACGGCGTCAACGACGAGGAACTGGCCATGCTGGTCGAGCTGGCCAGGGAAGCCCGCGCACGCCGCGGATCGGCACACGGCGAGTTCCCGATGTTCGTGCCGCCCAAGTCTCGTGCCTACCTGGAGATGGAGCGCAACGACGCGATCGAGGTCCGGCTCGCGACGCTGAGTCTTGTTCCGCCGTATTTCCAGACCGAGGCGTACATGCGCGAGCTGTGGTTGCGCAACGGCGAACTGCTGTCGTCCGCACGGATCAAGGAACTGGTGAAACTGCGTCAGGCCAGGCAGCAAATCGTCACCAAGCGCGACGCGCCCATGATCCGCGCAGTCATCCACGAGACCGCGCTGCGACTGCCGGTCGGCGGCCCACCCGTCATGCACGAACAGCTCCACGCCTTGGCGGCTGCCTGCGAGCTGCCGAACGTGGAGATCCAGATCCAACCGACCGCCGCAGGCGCGTTCCCCAGCATGGACTCGACGTTCTCGCTGTTGCGCTTCCCGGTCGGCCCGTCGGGCGACGTCGTACAGGTCTACGGCCAAGCGGAGTCGTACTACCGCGACCGGCAGGCAGCAACCGAGCCCTATCGTGTCGTCTGGGACCGTCTCAGAGTCGCAGCGCTGGACCTACAGGCGTCCAAGGCGCTGATACTGGATGCGGCGGCCCACTTCGGGCCTGACGAAGGCCGATAGCCCACTACCTTGCGAGATGAGCGATGACACAGCGTCTGACCTGGCGTAAAAGCAGCTTCAGCACCGGAGACGGCAACGGCGGCGAATGCGTCGAGTTGGCCGAGCTGCCGGACGGCGGCGTGGCCATGCGCAACTCGACGCTGGGCGAGGCCGGCCCGGTCGTCCACTACACGACGGCCGAGCTGCGGGCGTTCGTCCTCGGCGTCAAGGCAGGCGAGTTCGACGACCTGATCTGACGGAACACCAGGCAGCAACCCCCGGACGCACGGACTGCCGACCGGGACGAACTGTGCCTG
>CBHFOL010000064.1:0-29628 GCA_965995405.1 uncultured Saccharothrix sp. | reverse complement strand
TCGTCTTCGAGGCATCAAGCGAGGCGAACAGTTGAGCAAAGAACCGTAGCGCCTCGGTGGCCTTCTCCGTGGCCACGTCCATCGGTTGCGACCCCGACGACGGGAACGCGGCGAGTAACTCGGCCAGGTCGTGGCACCGCACTTCGAGTCGGACGGTGGCCGGTGGCGGGTGGGCCTCGCCGGCGGCCAACCGGGATGTGCGGGGTTTGGCGTCCGGCGCGGTGACCTGCGTCGGAGCGGCGGGCTGGAGCGGGTCCAGTCGTTCGCCGGGGTCGGGCGGTTCGCGGTAGGCCGCGACGCCGAATCGGAGGTCGGCCGGGTTGCCGGCGTCGTCCAGGCACTGGACGTCGATCGACACCTCGTTCGCGGGCTCGGGTGAGGTGTTCCAGTCGAAGGTGTAGCAGAAGCCGGTGTCGGTCGCGCCGGACAGCACCGTGCCGCCGCTGATGCCGTTGAGGAGCACGCGGTACCGGCCTGGGCCCAGCCGGTTCAGGCTGAACGTGCCGCCGGAGCTGTGGTACGAGCGGGTCGGGTCGATCCGCAGGTCCGGTGCGGTGCCGGTGGTCTGGGCATACGCGCCGATCGTCCCGGCCGGGGGCGCGTCCTCGATGTACGTGGCCGCCCAACGGGTGTCGGCGGTGCAGCGGACGCGGATCGCGCCGTCGCGGACGCCACCCGGTTGGCAGCGCACCGGATCCGGGCCGTAGGGGGTGACCTGCACGTACCCGTTGCCGGTGAAACCTGCGACGTCTGCCTCGTACAGGCCGGGGGCGAGTCGGCGCACCAGGGTGTCCGGACGGATCACGACGGTCTTGGTGGTCTGCTCGGCCAGCACGAAGTTGAAGCGGGCGTTGACCGGTGTGCCGTCGTCGGCGCACGCGACCGTCACCACCTGGTCCCCGCCGACCGGACGGTTGTCCCGCACGACACAGCCGACGGGGCGCGGTGGCTGGTGGAACGTGACCGTCGCGTGCGCGACCGCCGTGTACGAAGCCAGGCCCGGCAGGCGAAGCCGGTAGACGCCGGTGTCGAGCCGGGTCACCTTGATCGGCTCGGCGGTGCCCCACTGCCAGGTGCCGATCAGGTCGGTTTCGGTGCCGACCGGCGAATCCGCCGGTTCCACCCGGGCGTAGGCCCACCTGCCGGACGCGGGTGCGGGCAGGTCGGCCTGTGAGTCGGCGGGAGGCCTGTCCGGCAGGTCGATCCGCGGCGGATTCGTCGGCGGTGAGTACGGCCGCGGCACGGCTGTCGGTGGTGCGGACGGTGGTGCGGACGTCGGGGACGTGGTGGTCGTGGCGGTGACGACGACCGGCACCGCGCCGGCGCGGGGTGGGAGCGGGACGGTCGGGGGCGCGCTGCCCGTGGTGGTCGTGACGGGCGGGATTGTCGTTGCCGCGCCGTAGGTTCCGGTGAGCGGCGGCGTGGGCGGGGGCAGCGCGATGGCCGGCCGGTCGCGGGCGGTCGCCAGGACGGCGATCACGGCCGCCGCCACCAGTCCGATCGCACCCGCCGTCACCCGCACCACGGCCGGGTTCTCCTGGGCCGCGCGGGTCAGCGCTCTGATACCGGGCAGGTTTGCCACCCGTGCGCCGACGGAGCCCAGGATTCCCGTTCGGGGGGCGCTGAATTCGGTGGTGCGGCTGAAGAACGCCAACGCGGCGCGCCGGTTCTCGTCGTTTTCGGCCAGTCCCAGCAGGCCCGGACCGAGCAGCCAGCGGGCGTAATCGTGGGCGTCCTGCCGCCGTTCGGCGCACCGTGGGCAGGTTTCCGCGTGGGTGGTTTGTGCCGGGTCAAGCGGGTGGTCGGCGAGTGAGTCGCATGGGCGGCCGATCTTGGTCGCGATGTGGGCCGCGATCGCCTGGCCCATGGCGTTCCGGGCGAGGTCCAGTTGGTGGTCGGCCTGGGTGTGGTCCAGCCTGAGAGGTTTGGCGAGTTCCTTGCCTGTCACGAGGTGGCCGGTGCCCACGGTGAGCCTGATGTGCGCGGCCAGCACCGGCCGCAATCCTGCGGGGACACCGGACAGGGAGTCGGTCAGCGCGGCCAGGACGTGGTCGCGCGACATCAGTTCCTCGATGTCCGGCGGGTCGTCCGGGAGCTTTCCTTGGCGGCGCACGAGGAGTTCGTGCCGGGTGGTGCTGTCCCCGACACGTAATCGGTCCAGGAGCGATGAGTCCTCGTCGGCCATCACTGAATAGGTCTGTGCTCGCGGCAGAACCGTTACGGTCGACGGGTCGACTCGTTCAGACCAGTTTGAGCCCGACGACGCCGGCGACGATCAGCGCCAGGCACGCGAGGCGCATCGGTGACGCGCTCTCGCCCAGGGCGAGGATGCCGACGAGCGCGACTCCCACCGCGCCGAGTCCGACCCAGACGGCGTAGGCGGTGCCCAGCGGCAGGTTCCGGACCGCCATGGTGAGCATGACGAAGCTGACCACGGCGGCGGTGATGCCGATGACCGTGGGCCACAGGCGGGAGAAGCCCTCGGACCGTTCCAGCGCGGTCGCCCACACCACTTCCAGCAGTGCCGCGCCGATCAGCAGTAGCCAGGACATCAGGCCACCGTCCCGACGTTCACCAGGTCGACCGTGCTGCCATCGGTGATGAGTGTTGTTCTGTTGGCTGGCTGTTCCATGTCGCCCCCCGTATCCGGAATTGGTTCCGCTTCACTGTATGCGGAACTGGTTCCGTTTGTCCAGGGCGGTTAGGGTGGCCGGGTGAGCGAGCGGGCCGATGCCGCCCGGAACCGGGCGAAGATCCTGGCCGCGGCGGCGGACATCGTGGCCACGCGGGGGATCGAGGGACTGGGGATGGCCGAGGTCGCGGCGGCGTCCGGGGTGGGCGTGGGAACGCTCTACCGGCGGTTCGGCGACCGTTCGGGGTTGGCGCACGCGTTGATCGACGAGTCCGAGCGTGAGTTCCAGCAGGCGTTCATCAGTGGGCCGCCGCCGTTGGGGCCTGGCGCGGCGGCTCCGGAGCGGATCCGGGCGTTTCTGCACGCGCTGACCGATCGGACGCTCGGGCAGCTCGACCTGCTGTTGATGGCGGAGACCGCCGGGCCGCTTGCCCGGTTCGACGGGGCGTACGAGCTGTACCACCGGCACCTGGCCGTGCTGCTCGGGCAGACCGGGATCAAACTGGACGCCGCGTTCACGGCGGATGCCTTGCTCGGGCCGCTTGCGGCCAACCTCGTGACGCATCGACGGTCGACTGCCGGGGTGATCAAGGCCGGGTTGGATGTATTGCTTGTGGGATTGTTGAACGACTGAACGATCCCGATTCGAACACCAGGGTGACATCGTGACGGAAGTCAGGCACCCCGGTTCCGGAATCCCTTTCGGGCCTTTCGGGCGATGCGCACCGCATACACGATTATCACTGCCGCCACACCACCACCGATAGCCCCGACGACCACAGAAGAGGCGCCTACCCGCGCTGACACCGGAGGATCGGACGACTCGATCGGCGGTTTCACCGGAGGCCGCTCCACAGCCTTGCGATAGGTTTCATCGAGAATCAGGTGGAAGCGCCTCACTCGTCGACCCGAATAGTTGTCCCGCCAGTTTGCACCGGCAGCCTCCCAATACTTGTGCCCCGGCACACTGGCGAAGACGCTGGAAGCGTTCCCCCTGAGCGAGCGATCACTTATACTGCCCACGAGATACTCGGCATACCACTGGGAAACAATCAGGTTGACATAGGTGAACTGACTTTCCGAATCGAACGTCTCGGTCAGGTAAGGGCCCCAACATTCCATGTAGCGCGGGTCGTCCATCGCCATACGCATAAGTTCTGCGTGATAGCCACGATGCGCGTTCAGGCGAGCCGCTCTGGCCTCCCGAGCCTGTATGATCAGTGACGACACCACACCGAGCAGCGCCACTGCCGCCACGATCGCAGAAATCGTGCCGTAGGTCTGCCCGATATCGCTGAGCCGAGCCCAATCCAGATCGCTGCCGTTCAGGACGCCAAGCGCCCACGGCGATCCGACAACCAGTCCGATCGCCACGAGCACAAGCACCGCAGTGGCCACCGTGAACGCGACCCGCCCCGTTGCCATGCGCTGCCGACCCGACCGTTACGAACCGGTCGAAGACGTGCGCTTCCAGTCGACCCCCGGTGGCCGCAGCGGCCGTACCTCACGCTCGAAGAACGTCCGCAGGTCTTCGCCTTCGTCAAAGAGCACCCGAACGTCCGCCAGGCACCCGGCGAGCAGTTCGGGATCGGTGAACTTCCGACGAAGCTTCGGACCGAAGGTCGTTTCGTACATGACCTCGGTGCCCAGGAAGATCAACTCAGGCAGTATCCCGTCCGCCTCGTAGTGGGCGACCGCCTCGGCCCCGACCACACGGATTTTCTCACCACACTCCGCACGAATCATCAGCGCATACAATTCCCATTGCACATACGGCGAGACAGGAAGCTCGACAACCCGGACCCGATATGAGGTCACATTCGACACACGGTCTTCCGCGTGCTCTGCGACGACGTTCGGGCGGTCCTTCTCCAGTTCCGCCAAAGCCTCCTCCCACTGTCCCCTGGCGAACGCATCCCAACTCGGGAAGCCCCGCTCGTCGAAGTACTGGAGGCGTTCGAGCTTGTAAAAGGTGCCGATGGGCGGCCAACACCGGGCCCAGTCGGCGCGAAACACCTCATCCGGGTCCAACACCCGACCCGATGACCGGCGAACGAGCTCAAGCATCCAGGATGTCCGGCTTCGCCGCGATGATCATGTTGCGCGGCACTACGACCAGCCTCTCGTCGGCCCCTAGTGTCACACCCTCGGGAAGCCGCCCGAAATAGGCTGCGGTAAGGTCTCGACCGATCACGGCAACATCCCGGTTGGACAGTTCCCAGATATCCGGGCAGTTATCCTTGCCATGGCTGTCCTTCAATTCCTCCGCAGACTTTCCGAGCCGCTGGCTGAATGTGGCCGACGGATCGGCCTCCTATCGCCTCAGCCGTGGTGTCGTCATCCCGCCTCCGCTCCGGCCAGGTGTGGAGGGCAAGTCTCCTGCCGGTCACCATCGTCGGCAAGGCCCGGGCATGGATGTCAACCCATCAGCGGAGCGCCGAATCGAGTGAATGTCGGCTAGTCCCAGCCGCCGCGACGGCCCTGTTTGGTTTGGGCTCGGCGTTTCTTGTCGGCTATCCGGCGTTCCTTGGAGCCTCTTGTGGGCTTGGTGGCCCGGCGGACCGGCGGCGGCGCGGCTGCCGCGTCGCGGAGGAGGCGGGCGAGGCGTTCGCGGGCTGCCAGGCGGTTCTGGAGTTGGGCGCGGTGTTCGCTCGCCGCGACGGTCAGCACGCCGCCGGCCAGGCGGTTCTCCAGGCGGGTCAGCATCCGGTTGCGCAGCCATTCGGGGACCGATGGGGAGGCAGCCAGGTCGAACGAGAGCTCGACCCGGCTGTCCGCCGTGTTCACGCCTTGGCCGCCGGGGCCGGAGGACCGGGAGAACCGTTCGCTCAACTCGGCCGCCGGCAGCACCAGCGTCCGCGTCACGATCAAGTCCTCGGCCACGGCGACAAGGTTAGAACGACCAGCCCGGCGTTGTCGCGAACTTTGCCGGCTCCTCGTAGGTCGACGGCACGTCGGCAGCGACCACCTGCGAGTTGTTGTCGGTGTTCCACGCGTGCGCCGGCAACACTGTGCCCTCGGCCGCCGCTGCGGACACCGTGACCGACTTACGGCCGCCGCCGTCGTCCGCGTACGTCCTGACCGTGACCGGGATGCCGTTGTACGACCGCATCTCGCACTGGGCGAAGCGGGTCGGGTCAGGGTTCGAGGTGCTTGACCATCGCCAGGAACGCCGTACCGGCCTGTCCGCCGAACACCAGCACCGGTCCCCGATCCGCCTGCTTCGAGTCCCGGTAACCGATCACGTCGTCCGTCCGCCCCACCTCGACACAGGCCGAGTTGTCCGCGCTACGGGCCGACTTCCGCCAGTTCGTGATCACTGCACGTCCTTCCTCAACTGCGCCAAGAGAACCCGCGATCGCTTGGGGTCCAGGGCAAGGTGGCGAAGGTGGTTCATCGCCTGCCCGTAGTCCTCCACCGCGTCGGCCGAGTCGTAGTAGTAGGCCGAGCGTCGAGTCTCCTCGTAGGCGAGCCGCCAGTCATCGTCGAACCGTAGTAGGAAGAACGCACCTTTCAAAGCAGGATGCACGCCGATGGTCTGTGGCACGACTTGCAGCGTGATGTTGTGCCGTTCCGTCATGGCCAACAGGTGGTCGAGCTGCGCCCGCATCACCTCACCGTCGCCGACCGGTCGGCGCAATGCCCGTTCCTCCAACACACACCACAGCGCAACAGGGTTCTGCTCGCGGGTGATCGCGGACTGCCGTTGCAGCCGAACCTCGATGCTCTGCTCGACGTCGACCCCGGGAGTGATGGTCGCGTGGTACCCGATCAGGGCGCGCGCGTATCCCTCGGTCTGGAGCAAACCCGTGACCAGCGTCGGTTCGAATGTCTCGATGTTGGTGGCGACTGCCTCCAGGCCCACCAACAGTTCGAAGTCGTTCATGGTGCTCAACGGGGCACCTGGTTGATCGACCCGCGCCTTGGATGCCGCCAGGAGGTCGAGCAGCATCGGCAGCCGGTCGGGGCGTTGGAAGAAGTCCGACAGGACCTCCAGCGCCGGTTTGCTCGGCATGTTCTTGCCGCTCAGGATGTGGGTGACGTTCGCGCGCGTGACGCCCAGTCGTTCGGCGATCAGGGCGTGCGTCTTGCCCGACTGCTCGTACAACCGCTCCAGCTCGTACCGCAGAACCCGCCGCGCCACCTTCGGGCTGAACCCCACCTGCACGTCAATCCACCTCTCACTGTATGTTGTCAGCGACCACCGTAGGTAGCGCGCACCGCCCCGTCGATTCGCTCAATTGAGCGATTACAGTGACACTAGATACGCCAGTAGCTTGATACCATGAGCGGACTGCCTGAGTTGAACGGTGACTGGCTGAACGAGCGGACCCCTGTCGTGCGGTGGGTGGCGATCACGCCCGAAGGCGAGGTCGAGGTCCACGAATCGGAGAACCGGCTCGCCATGGCCCCGGACGGCGACGGGTGGTGGCAGTGGCGGCTGTTCGCCGACATCTACGCCGTGGTCGACCCGTTGGGACACTGCGCGGACCACTGGACCGACGCCTGGGACGTGGTGGACGACGAAGGCGGTGTCTTCATCGACCCGTGCGGCCACCCGCGTTCGGCACTGCCCGCGAATCCGTTGGCATCGCAGATCATCGCGTCGGCCACCGGCCAGTGGTGCAAGGCGCGGGGCACCGTGGTGTGGCTCGGTGGCGCGGACGAGAGTGGGGTCCACGTCTGCGCCACCGACCGGAAGATCGCCGAGCTGCGGGCGTTTGCCGAGCGTGCCCGGCTGGTGAGCGCCTAGAACCTGGGGTGGTCGCCGGCCAGGGACGTCGTCGGTTCGGAGCGGCTTACCTCGCCCAGCACCCAGGCCGGGACGTGGCGGGCGGTCAGCACGGCCAGGGCCCGGTCCACGTCCTCCGGGGACACCACGGCCACCATGCCGATGCCCATGTTGAACGTCTTCTCCATCTCCTCGCGTTCCACCCGACCGCGCTGCGCGATCATGGCGAACACCGGAGCCGGGGTCCACGTTCCGCGATCGAGCCTCGCGTGCAGGCCCTCGGGCAGGACGCGGGCCAGGTTTGCCGCGAGGCCGCCGCCGGTGATGTGGGCGAACGTCCGCACCTCGGCCTCGGCCGCCAGCGCCAGGCAGTCCTTGGCGTAGATGCGGGTCGGCTCCAGCAGTTCCTCACCGAGGGTCCGGCCGAATTCCTCCACGTGGCCGGACAGCGGCATCCGGGCGATCTCCAGCAGCACGTGCCGCGCCAAGGAGTACCCGTTCGAGTGCAATCCGGACGAACCCATGGCGATCACCACGTCGCCGTCGCGCACCCGGTCCGGACCGAGCATCCCGGACGCCTCCACGACGCCCACGCCCGTGCCGGAGATGTCGTAGTCGTTCTCGCCCATCAGGCCGGGGTGCTCGGCGGTCTCGCCGCCCAGCAGGGCGCAACCGGCCAGCACACAACCCTCGGAGATGCCCTTGACCAGCGCCGCGACCTTGTCCGGCACCACCCGGCCGATGGCGATGTAGTCCTGCATGAACAACGGTTCGGCACCGCAGACGACCAGGTCGTCCACGACCATCGCCACCAGGTCGATGCCTACCGTGTCGTGCTTGTCCAGCGCCTGCGCCACCGCGATCTTGGTGCCCACGCCGTCCGTGGACGACGCCAGCACGGGCTCCTTCCAGCGGTCCAGGCGGAGCTTGAACAGGCCCGCGAAGCCGCCGATGCCACCCAGCACCTCCGGACGCTGCGCCTTCGCCGCCCACGGCTTGAGCTTCTCCACCGCCTCGTCACCTGCGGTGATGCTGACTCCGGCGGCGGCGTAAGTGGCCTTGGGGGTGTCGGTCACGTCACTGGCTTCCATTGTTATGCGGGCATCCATTCAGGGCCGTTGTAGGGCGTCCTCGGCACCGTACCCGTTCGCCAGAACGGGAGCGGCCGAGCCCGCGACCCCCCGGATGCCCTCCAGCAGGTGCTTTCCGATCAGGGCGTCCTCGGGCAGCGCGATGGGGTACTCGCCGTCGAAGCACGCCGAACACAGCCTGGTCTTGGGCTGCTCGGTGGCCGCGATGAGCTGTTCCAGCGACACGTAACCGAGCGAGTCCGACCCGATCGAACGGCGGATGCCGTCGGTGTCCAGGCCGTTCGCGACGAGTTCGGCGCGGGACGCGAAGTCGATGCCGTAGAAGCACGGCCACTTGACGGGCGGGGACGCGATCCGGACGTGCACCTCAACGGCACCGGCCTCGCGCAACATCCGGACCAGGGCGCGCTGGGTGTTGCCGCGCACGATCGAGTCGTCCACCACGACCAGCCGCTTGCCTCGGATCACGTCCCGCAGCGGGTTGAGCTTGAGGCGGATGCCCAGCTGACGAATGGTCTGTGACGGCTGGATGAACGTCCGGCCGACGTAGGCGTTCTTGACCAGGCCCGAGCCGTACGGGATGCCGCTGGCCTGGGCGTATCCGATGGCGGCCGGGGTGCCGGACTCGGGGACCGGGATCACCAGGTCGGCTTCCACCGGGTGTTCCTGGGCCAGACGGCGGCCGATCTCCACGCGGGTGGCGTGGACCGAACGGCCGGCGATCGTGGTGTCCGGGCGGGCCAGGTAGACGTACTCGAAGATGCAGCCCTTGGGTTCCGGGTTGGCGAAACGGGACGAGCGCAGGCCGTTCTCGTCGATCGCGATCAGTTCGCCCGGCTCGACCTCGCGGACGAACGACGCGCCGACGATGTCCAGCGCGGCCGTCTCGCTGGCCACCACCCAGCCGCGTTCCAGCCGGCCCAGCACCAGCGGGCGGACGCCCTGCGGGTCGCGGGCCGCGTACAGCGTGGACTCGTCGGAGAACGTCAGGCAGAACGCGCCGCGCAACGTCGGCAGCAGGCGCATGGCGGCCTGCTCGATGCCGATGTCCGCTGCCTCGGCGGCCAGCAGCCCGCACACCAGGTCGGAGTCGGTGGTCGCGCCGTGCTTGGTGTCCACGCCCGCCTCACGGGCCCGCACCAGCAGTTCGGCGGTGTTCACCAGATTGCCGTTGTGGCCCAGCGACAGGCCGGAGCCGGTGGCCGTGGTGCGGAACGTCGGCTGCGCGTTCTCCCACGTCGTGGAGCCCGTGGTGGAGTACCGGCAGTGGCCGATCGCCACGTGACCGCGCAGCGACAGCAGCACCTGCTCGTCGAACACCTGGCTGACCAGGCCCAGATCCTTGAACACCACGACCTGGCTGCCGTCACCGACGGAGATGCCGGCCGCCTCCTGACCGCGGTGCTGCAACGCGTACAAGCCGTAGTAGGTGAGCTTCGCGACCTCTTCACCGGGTGCCCAGACACCGAACACCCCGCATTCCTCGCGCGGCTCGCGCTCTTCGGTGTCGGTGCGGCCGGTTGCTGACTGGTCGGTGACCACCGAGTGCTCCCTAGCGACGAGGTCCGGGCTGCCCACCGAGTGTAAGGCGAACGGGGGGTGAACCACCCCCATCAGGCCCCGTCGGAAGTGATGAAACGCACCCCGCCTAGTCGAGCCTGAGCACGCTCAGCACGTTCTGGTCACCCGTCGTCTTCAACGGCAGCCGGCCCCACAGCCCGTAGTGCACCAACTGCGCCTCCCCGACGATCTGGAGGTCGGTCTCCTCGCCGGGCCACGCGGCCCGCAGCTCCGGCGCGAGACCGGGTTCCAGCTTCACCACCCACGCCTCGGGCACGTCGGTCAGCTGGACCAGCGCGGTGCCCTTCGCGTTCGGCGGCACGTCGGCCGCGTACTTGGCGGCGACCAGCGTGCCCAGGGACTCCTCGATGCCGTCCACGGCGAACTCCGTGTCACCGGCCACCAGCTCACGCAGCGCGGCCTGGGCGTCCCACCGCCGCAGGTCGACCTCGTGCGCGATCCGCCGGTGCCACACCCACGCCAGATCGGGCGTGGCGGGCGAGAACGTCCAGGCCGGACGGTTGCCGGGGACGGCGGGCAGCACCTCGGCGGCCAGCGCGAGCTGCGCGTCCAGGTACTCCAGCGGCGCGATGCCGGCGGGCGGCGGTGGCAGCCGGAGCTGGACGGTGCTGCCGCTGCGCAAGTACTCCAGGGATGTCTGGAGGAACCGGCCGACGTGCAGGACCAGTTCGGTGAACGTCCAACCGGGGCAGCTCGGCACCGGCGCGGTGGGATCGGCCTTGCCGACCGCCGCGCGGAACATCGCCGCCTGCTCGGTGAACTTCTCGGTCCACCGCTGGGTGGTCCAACCTCCGGCCACGTTGCTGCCTCCTTGGGATCTGCCCGGCCATCGTGCCGTACTTCGGGGACAAGAGCCGTACTTCGGGGTAGGGATCGGGGGAACCGGGGATCATTCCGGTGCGTCGCAGGTTCCAGCGGCTAGCGGCACGAAGGGTGGGGAACCGTGTTCGGTGTGCGACCAGAGACGTTGCGCTCGGCGTCGAAGGAGTTCCACGACGGCGCGGACGCGGCCGGCGACGGAGCCGATCTCATCTCCATGCTCAGGCTTGACGCGGACGCGCTGGGCCAGGTTCCCGCCGCCGCCGAGTTCGTCGACACACTGGCCCGCTGGGCCGGCGAGCAGTCCGACGACCTGCGCCGGGGATCGGCCTGGTACCGCGACGCGGGCGACGGCCTGGCCGAGAACGCCGAGTCCTACCAGCGCGCCGACGACGACTCGTCCGTTTCGTTCCGCGGCCTGGAGGGTGGTCTCGCGTGAGCTACGTCGATCCCGAAGTCCTGTACGGCCGACTGGCATCGGGTGACGCGGGGCGCGTCGCGGCGGCGGCCGACCCGATCAGCGGCGCGATGAGCGCGGTGGGCCGGGCGGGCGACTCGGTGACGTCGGGCGGCAACACCGCCACCTCGACCTGGAAGGGCGGTTCGGCGGAGAAGTTCGCGAACCGGGCCGAGCTGTCCAGCCGGTCGGCCGTGGTCGCGGGTGAGCGGCTCGGTGTCGGCGTGGACGTCGTGCAGGCGGCTTCGCGCGCCTACACCCAGATGCGCGGCAGTGCGGACCAGCTGATCGACTTCTGGCGCGGCCGTCCGCCCGGGTTGGACGAGGCGCAGACCCGTGAGCTGGCGGGCAAGGTCAACGAGCAGCTCAACAACGTCAAGAACGGCTACGAGAACGTCCTGCGGTCGTACGCGTCGGCGCTGTCGAAGGTCCGGCCCGGCTTCGAGGAGACGGCGGGCAAGGACGCCGGCTGGAACACCGCCGTCCAGGCGATGCGCACCTCGGCGACCGTGCCCGCGCCGGGCGCGGACCCGAAGCAGGTCGCGGCCTGGTGGAAGTCGTTGACCAAGGAGCAGCAGGACGAGCTGCTGCGCACCAGGTTCCAGGAGCTCGGCCAACTGCGCGGCCTGCCGTCCGGTGTGCTGGACCAGGCCAACCGGGCCCGCATCCAGGACGACATCCAGCGCTTCGGCACCCAGCGCGACCAGTTCCAGGCCGACATGGACGCGCGGGCGCGGGAGCTCGGGCTCGACCCGAACAAGTCCGACGACCTGACCAAGCTGATGAACGACCAGGAGTACGCGTCCCTGGCCGAAGCCCGGCAGGAGTCCGCCACCAAGGCGGACAACGCGCAGAAGGCCCAGCACAGCCTCACCAACGCGGAAGAACTGGCCCGGGGCAAGGGCTGGAAGGAAGGCGACGTCCGGCTGCTGGCCTACGACCCGTACGGCCCGCGCGGCGACGGCGGCATGGCCATCGCGTACGGCGACCCGGACACCGCCAAGAATCTCGCCGTCTGCGTCCCCGGCACCGGCTCGACGCTGGACAGCTTCTCCGTCGGCCAGGCCGCGAACCTGCGCGAGGCGATGGGCCCGGACGGCAACGCCACCATCCAGTGGCTCGGCTACGACGCTCCCGGCTGGTCCCCGGGCGAGGTGGACAACCCGGCCCAGGCCAGGGAAGGCGGCCAGAACCTGGTCACCGACGTGAACGGCTACCGCGCCGCCGCCGAGGCCGCCGGGAACCGCCAGCACCTGACCGTGATCGGCCACTCCTACGGCTCCACGACCGTCGGCTACGCGGGCATGAACGGCCTGGCGGCGGACGACATCGCGTTCGTCGGCTCGCCCGGCGTGGGCGCGTCCAACGTCGACCAGCTCTCCGTCGGCCCCGGCCACGTCTACGCGGGTGCGACCGAGCACGACCCGGTGGTGCAGGGCACCAGCTCCAGCTGGTTCACCCAGGACGGCTCGTCCGTCGGCCCGTACGACGACCGGTTCGGCGCGAAGGTGTTCGGCACCTCGGGGTCGTCCATGATCCACGAGGCGCACTCCTCGTACTACGACCAGAACTCCGAGTCGGTGGACAACCTGGCCAAGATCGCCAACGGCAACGGCGGCGCGGTGACCGAGCAGAAGTGGTACGACTCGCCGCTCGGCCCGTCGCTGCCCGGCTCGCACGTCCCCGTCGTCGGCCCGGTGCTGGACAGCGTCAGCAGCACGGTCGCGGGCACCGTCGACCTGGTCGCCGACGCGGGCACCGGACTCGCCGAGGTCGGGCGGGACGCGTGGAACGGCAACTGGTCGGAGGCCGGCACCGGGCTGGTCAACACCGGCAAGGAGGTCGTCAGCGACGCCCTGGACGTGGTGGTCGGCGGTGTCGGCGACGCGGTCGAGGTGGGTCGGGACGCGGTCGAAGGGGCCAAGGGCCTGTGGGACAAGACCGTCGGGTCGTGGTTCTAGGTCACGCCTTGCGGCATGACGTGATGGTCTGCACCGCCTCGGCGTCGTCCAGCTTGCTGTCGTCGCGCTTCTTGACGGTGCAGACCACCTTGTCGCCCACCTTGACGTCGGACGGAACCTGGTCCTGGTGGGCCCACGGCGAGGTGATCTGCGACGACGGCTGTTCCTGGTCCAGCTCCAGGGACACCCGGCCGGGGCCCTTCTGCCCCGAGACGAGGTCCTTGCCGGGCGTGATCTGGGTGACCTTGAACCGGACCTCGCCGCTCCACTCGCCGCCGCCGCACCCGGCGAGCAGCAGACCGACCCCGGCGACCACGACACAAGCCTTCAGCGCCTTCACCCGGCCGAGCTTAGCCGGCCGGGACGATCACCAAGGCGGATCTAGCCGAAGCGCAGGACGGGAAGCAGCGCGGACAGGTCGGCCCGGCTGCCGGACGCGTTGACCCGGGCCTCGGCCACGGCGTCCGCCCACGACACCCGGCCCGTGGCCAGTTCCAGCCAGGTGCGAGGGTCGGTCTCGATCACGTTCGGCGGGGTGCCGCGGGTGTGGCGGGGGCCTTCGACGCACTGGATCGCCGCGAACGGCGGGACCCGCACCTCGACACTGCGGCCCGGGGCGACGTTCTCCAGCGTCCGCAGGCTCAACCGCACCGCCGCCGCGAGCACCTGCCGTTCCGGCTGCTCGGCGGTGCCTTCCAGCCAGGGCAGGACTTTCGCCACGGCGGCACGGGCTGCCGTCGGGTCTACCGGCTTCGGAGGCATCGGAGCTAGATCTTGGCCGACCGGACGGCTTCGGCGAGCAGTTCCTCCACCTGGTGCGTCAGCCGGCGCGAGTCGGTGGGGGTGAAGGTGCTCCACGGCGCGGTGCCGTTGGTCGCCCGGCGCTGTTGCAGGTAGCGGCCGTCCTCGGTGTCGAAGAACGCCACCACGTGGTCCGGTCGGCAGCGCTTCCCGTACTTGTCCCGGGCCGCCGCGCCGAAGTTCCCGGTGTGCACGAGGCCGGTGAACATCTTGACCAGGGTCGTCGCGTCCTCCTGCCGCACGCCGTGGTCGCGCAGCGAGTTCTCCAGGCTCTTCGGGGAGCCGTCCGAGTTCTTCACGGCCGCCTCCAGGTCCGCGCTGGGCATGGTGACCGAGTGGCCGTTGCCCGCCGGGTGGGTCGGCAGGGTGCCGAGGACCGCCGTGGCCAGGCCGGAGCCCGCCGCGCGGCGGAACGTCAGCTGGTTGTCCACGAGGGTGGCCACCGCGCCGTGGTCGCCGTTCGCCACGGCCAGCACGCGCACGCTCCGGCCCACCCACACCCGGCCGTCGACCTCGCGTTCCGGGCGGAAGAACAGGCGCAGCAGGTAGTCCAGCTCCGGGTGCAGGCCGGTCGGGCCGCCCAGGCCGCGCGCGCCGATCGCGTGCCACACCCGGCGTTCCAGGTCGGCCCGCTCCTGGTGGGTCTTGCCCGGCGACGGGACCTTGATCACCAGCGGCATGGGGCCCAGGTCCAGGCGCTCCCACAGGACGTCGAACTCCTCGGCGGAAAGGGTGATGGGTTCCCTCTCGGCCTGCCCCCCGAAAATCGTCACTGCCGCTCCAGGTCGAACCAGCGCCCGGCACCGTCCCTGCGACAGTGCCCACTTGCCAGTCCAGGCCAGGACCCGGTGGGGACCTGGCCTGGACGCCGTGCGGAAGAACCTACTGCGGGGACTCGCCGATCACCGGCGGGGCCACCAGGCGGTCGTCGCCGAACACGTCGTCCGTCTCGACCAGGTAGTCGGCGGACTTGTGCTCGATGTCGTCCTCGCCGTTCGCACCCTGACCGGGCGCACCGCCGCCACCGGCCGCGCCACCGGGGCCGCCGGGACGACCGGCCGCGCCGGGACCGCCGGGGCCACCCGGACCGCCGGGGCCGAAGCCGCCGACGCCGGCCAGGCCACCCCGACCGGGCGCACCGCTCGGGGTGGAGCTACCGGGCATACCGCCCGGACCACCCGGCATACCCGGGTTGGGGCCGAAGCCGCGCCCCATGCCGGGGCCGTTCGGACCCGGGCGACCGCCCGGAGGCATACCCGGACGTCCGGGGGGACCACCGGGACCGGTCCTCGGCGGCACGCCGGGACCGCCCGGGGGCGTCCAGTTGCCGGGAGGCGGGGGCGGGTGGATACCGATCGGCGGCGGACCCACCGGGGGCCGCGGCATGACCGGAGGCGGCGGGGGCGGCGTCGAGGGCGGCGCCACCCAGGACGGGTGGGTCGTGCCACCCGGCGGGACGTAGGGCGGCGGGGTGGGACCGACCGGGGGCGTCGGCGTCGGCGTGGGCGTGGCCCAGGACGTCCTGGTCGTGCCGTCACCCGGCGGGGTCCAGGTCTGCTGGCTGACGTAGTTCGCGCTGGTCTGGTTGTAGCTGCCCGCGCCACCCGGCGGCGGGGTGTCGATGACCACCTGCGGCGGCGGGACGAAGTCGCCCAGCGTGTCGCTGTTCCACTCGCTGCTCGACTGGTAGTTGTTCATCACCTCGACGGCCTTGGCCTCGGCGTTGTCCTGCGCCGCTTCCTGGGCCTCGTGGTCCTGCTGCTGCTTGATGACGTGCATCATGCCGACCGGGCCGGTCAGCGCGCCCAGGATCTTGTCACCGGTCGACGGGGCCTCGGTGGTCACCGGGACGGGCTCGGGCATCTCCTTGCGGGCGTCCGCGATGTACTCGCCCTGGAGCTGCGCGGACGTCTTCATGGTGTCCGAGCCCTGCTGCGCGTCGCCCGCCCAGAGGGCCAGCGGCGACAGCACGGCCTGCGTCTCCTCGGCGGTGGAGCCCTCCCACTTCGCGCCGAGCCTGCCCAGCGCCGTGTGGATCGACTCGTCCACCTCGGCCAACGCGTCGGACAGGCCCTTCCAGCCGTCCTCGACGGGTCTGGAGGCGGCGACGCCCGGGCCTTCGTTGATCATGCGGTGCAGATCGGGGTGGGCATATCCGCGCCAGCGGTGGTCACCCATCGTGCTCGCCCCCCTCGGGTGCGTAGTCCGGCAAGGTCAGTCGTTGTTGATGCGGCCCCAGGCGGCGACGTTGTCACCCTCGACCCGGCGGTAGTCCGCCTCGATCGCGGTGAGCTGGTCGACGACGCCCCGGAGCTGGTCGCGGTAGGAGAGGATCGCGGTCAAGGCGGCCGAGTCGCCCCGCTCGAAGGTGTCCCGGTTGAACGCCTGCGCGGTCTCGTCGCTGACCGGGTCGCCCGCCCACGGCCGCGCCTTGACGGCCTGCATCGCGTCGGCGATCACCGGCTCCAGCCGGTTGAGCGCGTCGCTGAACACCTTGCGCGCCTCGGGAATCGCCGTCGGGTCGACGCTGAGCTTCTGCTGCTTGCCGCTGTACTCGGGCAGCGTCTCGGTGGAACCCCCACCACCACCATCCGCGATGAACACCGCACACCCTCCTCAGTGAATGCACATACCCCGGCGTGTGCATTTGGGATGACTGTAGCTCTGATGCATGACGCGAGTACGCGGTTCCGTCGGCAAAGGGAGTAGTTCCCCACGTCTCACTTGGCCATGAGATTCGCCACAACGGCTTCGGCGACCTGCGGCGCGACCTGGCACAGCGTCGCCACGTCGGTCTTCTCGAACGTGGTGACGTCCACGGCGACCATCTGGCCGTCGGACACGTCGATCGCGATGGTGCAGCTCGGGAGCGCGCCGGAGTCCTTGAGCCGGACCGCCGGGAACCCGCCGATCGGCAGCTTCTCCGCCTCGTCCTTCTTCGGGCTCTCGGTGTAGAACTCGATGCCGTCGTCGGGGATCACCGTCGTGCCGGTGATGTACTTGCGGTCAGTGCGGTTGAAGCGGCACGTCTTCCAGCCGAACTGGGGCACGGTGCCGGGGACCGGGGCGACGTCCGCGCCGAACTGGGTGCGCTGGGCGGCGCTGAGCAGCGTGCACGGGTCGACGTCCTTGATGTTGATCGTCTTGGGCCGCTTCTTCGGCTCGTTGGTCCCCGAACCGGACTTCCCGGACGTCGTCGTGGTCGCGGAGCCGGTCGACCCGGTGGTCGGCGAGCCGGTCGTGGTCTGGGTGCACGCGGTGAGGAGCAGCACGGCGGCGAGGATCGGCACGGCACGGCGCATGAGGTCAAACGTATCCGATCCACGTCGGGCGGACGTCGCGAACGGAGTACTCGGCGAGCGCTGCCGGCCGCGCTTCGAGCCCGAAGTGTCCCGCGCGCCGCGCCTGCGGTTCGATCAGTGGTGGGCACGGTCGCGGAGGAGGTTCCGGTGGTGCGGTTCCGATTACTGGGCGACGTCGAAGCCGGGGTCGGCGACCACCGGGTCGACCTCGGTCACGCCCGGCAGCGGCTGGTGCTGGGGGCGCTGCTGGTCGACGTCGACCAGCCGGTCCCGGTCGACCGGCTGGCCGACCGGGTGTGGGGCGGCCACCCGCCGCACGGGCCGCGCAACGCGTTGAGCAGCTATCTCTCCCGGCTGCGGCGCTCGCTGGCCGCGCTGGACGGGGTGCGGATCCGGCGGGACGCCACCGGGTACGTCCTGGCCGTCGACCCGCTGGAGGTGGACCTGCACCTGTTCCGGCACCTGGTGGCGCGGGCCCGCGCGGAACGTGACGACGAGCGTGCGGCGGAGCTGTTCGACCGGGCGCTCGGGCTGTGGCGGTCGGATGCCTTCGCCGACCTGGACACCCCGTGGATCAACACCGTGCGCGCCGACCTGGCGGGCGAGCGGTTCGCCGCCGAGCTGGAGTACACCGACCTGCGGTTGCGGCACGGCCGGCACACGGAGGTCGTCACCGGGCTGGCCGCCCGGACCCGGGAGCACCCGCTGGACGAGCGGCTGGCCGGGCAGTTCATGCTGGCGCTCTACCGGTCCGGCCGACAGGCCGACGCGCTGGCCCACTACCGCCGCGTCCGGTCGCGGCTGGTCGAGGACCTCGGCGTCGATCCCGGGCCGGAACTCCAGGAGCTGCACCGGCAGATCCTGGCCGGGCCGCCCGCGCCGGCCGCGGGGGACACCGTCCCGGTGCCGACGCCGCGCCAGTTGCCCGCCGCGCCCGCCCTGTTCACCGGCCGGCAGCGGGAGTTGGACCTGTCGGCGGACCCGCCGGGCGTCCTGGCGATCAGCGGGACGGGCGGGGTCGGCAAGACCTGGCTCGCGCTGCACTGGGCGCACCGGCACGTCGAGCGGTTCCCGGACGGGCAGCTCTACGTGGACCTGCGCGGTTTCACCCCGACCGGACCGCCGCTCGCGCCGGCGGTGGCGCTGCGGGACTTCCTGGAGGCGTTCGGGATGGCACCCAACCTGATCCCCAGCGGGCTGGACGCGCTGGTGGGCCGGTACCGCAGTGTCCTGGCGGACAAGCGGGTGCTGGTCGTGCTCGACAACGCCGCCGACACCGCGCAGGTCGTCCCGCTGATGCCGGGCAGCCCGACGTGCACCGTGCTCGTCACCAGCCGCACCACGCTCACCGGCCTGGTGACCGCCCACGGCGCGCGGTCGCTGGAGCTCGACGTGCTGGACGAGGCCGACGCGCGGCAACTGCTCGCCGGTCACGTCGGGGCCGCGCGGCTGGCCGCCGAGCCCGAGTCGGCGAACAGCCTGCTGGAGCGGTGCGCGGGCCTGCCGCTGGCGATCGGCATCGTCGGCGCGCGGGCCGCCCGGCACCCCGGCTTCCCGCTGGCCGTGCTGGCCGACCAGCTCGCCGACCAGACGTCCCGGCTCGACGCGCTGGACCTCGGCGAGCCGGGGCTGGACCTGCGTGCGGTGTTCTCCTGGTCCTGTCGCGCGCTGTCCCCGGCCGCCTGCTCGCTGTTCGCGCTGCTCAGCGTGGCGCCGGGCCCGGACATCGGCCTGCCCGCCGCCGCCGCGCTCGGGTCGCTGTCCGCGTCCGAGGCCCGCGCGCTGCTCCAGGTCCTGGAGACCGCGCACCTGGTCGAGCAGCACACCCCCGGCCGGTACCGGATGCACGACCTGGTCCGGCTCTACGCCGCCGAGCAGGCCCACCACGACGTGCCCGCGGCGGAACTCGACGCCGTGCTGCACAAGCTGGTCGACTTCTACTGCGCCCGCGCGTTGACGGCCGACGCGCTGCTGGAACCGGGCACCCACACGCCCGAGCTGCCGCAGCCCGCGGCGGACGGCCTGCCCGGTCTCCCGGCCACCGCCGCCGACGCCCTGGCCTGGTTCCACACCGAGTCCCGGTGCCTGCTCGCCGCCCAGCAGCTCGCCACCGACCGGCAGTGGCACCGGACCGTCTACCCGCTCACCGTCGCCCTGGACACGTTCCGCCGGCGCGGCCACTTCGCCGACTCGCTCCAGACCTGGCGCAACGGGCTCGACGCCGCCCGGCACCTGGCCGACCCCGTCGCCCGGATCCGCGGCCACCGCTGGGTCGGCGACGCACTCGGCCGGGCCGGGGACCACGCCGAGGCCGACGTGTACCTGAAGCGGTCGATGGCGCTGGCCGAGGAGGCCGGGGACATCACCCAGGAGGCGCACACCGGGCACTCGCTGACCTGGTCCGCGATGCAACAGGGCGACCTGCGGGCGGCCATCGACCACGCCACCCGCTCCCACCACATCTACCGGGACCTGGACTACCCGCTCGGGCAAGGCGAAATGCTCGACCTGATCGGCTGGTGCCACGCCCTGCTCGGCGACTACGACGACGCCCACCGGTGCTGCGCGGAGGCCCTCGACCTGCACCGCGCGGCCCACCACCAGCAGAGTTCGGCCGTCGTGCTGCGGCACCTCGGCTACATCGCCGCCCACACCGACCGACACCGCGAAGCGGAGACCTACTACCGGCAGTCCCTGGACCTCCACCGCGCACTCGGCGACAGCTACCGCGAAGCCGACGTCCTGGCCGACCTCGGCGACACCCACCGCGCCCTGGGCCGGCACCACCACGCGGACTACTTCCGGCGGCTCGCCCTCGTCCTCTACCGGGCGCAGCACCGCACGGCGGAAGCCGACCGGATCGAGCGGCAGCTCGACCGGTAGCCGTGGCCGACCGGAACCCGCACCGGGCCGCGCTCACCGCCGGAGGAGTTCGTCGATCTCCTCGGGCTTCATCGGCTTGGCGAAGAACCAGCCCTGGCCGGTGTCGCAGCCGATCCGGTGCAGCCGCTTGGCCTGCGCGGGCGTCTCCACGCCCTCCGCCGTCACGCCCAGCTGCAACGCGTGGGCCAACTGCACCAGCGTGGACACGATCTGCGCGTCGACCGCATCCTCCTCGTCCGCCGCCCGCAACCCCTCCATGAACGACCCGGCGATCTTCAGCTCGTGCACCGGCAGGTGCTTCAGGTACGCCAGGTTCGAGTAGCCGGTGCCGAAATCGTCGATGGCGATCCGCACACCCATGTCCGACAACGCCCGCAGCGCGTCCAACGGCTCGTCGGCGGTGCCCATGATGGCGCTCTCGGTCAGCTCCAACTGGAGGTGGTGCGGCGGCAGCGCGCACTCGTCCAGGATCCGCTTCACGTCCCGCACCAGCTCCGGGTCGCGGGACTGCCGCACGGCCAGGTTCACCGACACGAACGGCGCGGCGTCGCCGAACTCCTCCAGCCACCGCCGGGCCTGTTCACACGCCCGCCGCAGCACCCACCGGCCGAGCTGCACGATCAGGCCGGTCTCCTCGGCCAGTTCGATGAACCGGTCCGGCGCGAGCCGCCCGAACTCCGGGTGCTGCCAGCGCACCAGCGCCTCCACACCCACGACCGTGCTGTCCTCCAACCGCACCAGCGGCTGGTAGTCCACGTAGAACTCGTCGCGCTCCAACGCCGCCGGCATGGTCGCGGAGAGGGTGAACCGGGCGACTTCCTTGGCGTTGCGCTCCGGGTCGTACAGCGCCCACCGCGACTTGCCGTCCGCCTTGGCCCAGTAGAGCGTGATGTCGGCGTCCCGCATCAGGTCGGCCGCCGTGGTGCCGGACAGCGCCCGCTCCACGATGCCGATCGACGCCGAGACGGTCAGCTCGTGCCCGCCGATCCGGATCGGCGACTCCAGCTCGCGTAAGACCCGGTCGGCGACGTTGACGATGTCCTGGGTGTCCGACGAACCCTCCACCAGGATCACGAACTCGTCGCCGCCCATCCGCGCGACCAGCTTGCCGTCGCCGGACACCGAGTGGTCCAGCCGCCGGCCGACCTCCACCAGCAGCTGGTCGCCGATGTCGTGGCCGAGGCTGTCGTTGATCACCTTGAACCCGTCCAGGTCCAGGTAGCACAGGCCCGCGCGCCGCCGGGCCCGGTTGTTGAACACGCGGCCCAGCCGTTCCAGGAACAGCGCCCGGTTCGGCAGGCCGGTCAACGGGTCGTGCAACGCCTGGTAGCGCAACCGGTTCTGCAACAGGTGCCGGTCGGTGACGTCCTCGATCATCGCCACCTGGTACTGCGGGTCGCCGTGGTCGTCACGCACCAGCGACAGCGTCAGGTGCGTCCACACCTGCTCGCCGTCCGCACGCCGGAACCGCTTCTCCGCCCGGTAGTGGTCGCACTCGCCGGCGGTGAGCTGGTCGTAGAGCCGCCAGACGCTCGACCCGTCCTCCGGGTGCATCAGGTCGCGGATGTTGTACTGCCGCATCTCCTCGACGCTGAACCCGAGCATGTCCTGCAACGCCTGGTTCACGTCCAGGATGCGGCCCTCGATGTCGGCGATGCCGATGCCGATCGCGGCCTCGGTGAACATCGCCCGGAACCGCGCCTCGGACGCCCGCAGCGCCGCCTCGGCCTGGTCGCGCGCGTCCAGCACGGCCGCCCGGATCGCCTCCTGCTCGGCCAGCGTCCGCTCCCGCAGCGCCCGCGCGTACCCGGCGGACAGCGCGCCCTGGAGCGCGGCCAGCCGCGACCGCATCAGCTCGTCCGGCGCGATGCCGAGCTCGCCGAGCAGGTCGTCGCCGAGCAGCTGGACGGTGCGGCCCAGCGTGTCCGTCCCGGTGAAGTGCGCCTCCACCAGCCGCGCGCCGATCTCGTAGCCGGGCGCGGTGCGGAACGGGCTCGCGTACAGCGCGTGCACCAGCAGCTCGGTGAGCGCCTGGAGGTGCTCGGCGACCTCGGCCCGGGTCATCGGTACGTAACTGCTGCCGATCACCGCGGTGGCCCAGGTCCGCGCGAACGCCTCCGCCCCGGCCAGTACGGCGGGGTCGAGATTCGATCGGCCCGGTGTCGCCACCCGATGGTCAACCTGTTCCGTCATGTCCGCCGGCCTACCGCCACAACCGAGAGGATACGGCCGGTCGCACGACGGGGTCGACAACCAAGGTGCGGACCATTTCGTACGACACCATCATCAGGGCTTCCGTCCCGCCGCGCCGAATCCGAGGACGAACCGGGAGTTCTCGTCCAGGTCGTCAGGCGACTCGGGGTGCCACAGCGGCAGCCGCGCCACGCCCGGCTCGACCAGCTCGAACCCCTTGAACAGGGCTTCGATCTCCTGCTTGCGCCGGTAGGTCATCTCGCTGACGCCCCGGTTGTAGACGCCCTTCGCGTCGTCCCACGCCGGGTCCCACTCGCCGTCCTCGTAGCCGGCGTGCGAGAGGGCCAGGTAGCTGCCGGACGGGACGGCGTCCCGGTAGTCGGACACGATGCCGAGCGGGTCGTCCGAGTCCGGCACGAAGTGCAGCAGCGCGACCATCAGCACGCCGATCGGCCGGTCGAAGTCGAGCAGGTTCCGCACCTCGGGCGACTCGATCACGCCGCGCGCGTCCCGCACGTCCGTCTGGAGCACGTTCACCAGGGTGTTGCCGGTCAGGATGGCCCGGCTGTGGGCGACCGCGACCGGGTCGATGTCGACGTAGACGACCTTCACGGTCGGGTCGACGGCCTGCGCGATCTCGTGCACGTTGCCCACGGTCGGGATGCCGGAGCCGAGGTCCAGGAACTGCCGGATGCCCCGCGACAGCAGGTACCGCACCGCGCGCCGCAGGAACGCCCGGTGGTTGAGGATGATGTTCTTGAGCACCGGCACGTCGGCCAGCACCCGGTCCCCGACCGCCCGGTCGACGGCGAAGTTGTGCGCGCCGCCCAACCAGTAGTCGTAGACCCGCGCGATGCTCGGGCGGCTCAGGTCGATGTCGCCCGGCGCCCAGTTCGGCCGCTCCACGCTGTCCACGTGCACTCCCTCACGGTTTCCACCGGCTTGGCGGTTCCGCACCGTCGCGGTGACCCTCACATCATGGGCCAATCCGGTGAGTTGGCACACCGTCGGATTGCTCTCCGTTCCAAATCCGCCTCCGTGGTGCCGGCCACCGGGAAGAATCCCCCGCTTGTGAACTACCTGTGGATCGCCGGTGCGGTGGCCGTCGCCGCCGCCGTCGTGTTGTTCGTCATTCGGCGACCAGGCCCGGAACGCCCGGAGCGGAGTCTGCTCGCACCCACCCTACTGGCCTCGTTCGGGGCGTTCCTGCTGGTCGGCGGCGGGCTGCTGGTGGTGGACGGGAACGCGCCGAAAAACGAGGCGATCAAGACCGGCGGACTCGCGGGCGGCGCGATCGTGGCGCTCTACGCACTGTGGCTCAACGACCGGCGGCGACGCACGGACGAGGACCGGCAGCGTATTGAGACAGCGCGCCAGGAACTGGAGAACGCCCGGGCCGAACACGACCGGTCACGGGTGGCGGATGAACGCTTCGCACGATCAGTTGAACTTCTCGGACACGACACCGAACAGGTCCGGGTGGGCGCTATGCACGCGCTCGGCGGCCTGGCCCGGTCGCGCCCCGAGTACACCCAGACCGTGCTGGACGTCCTGTGCGCGTACCTGCGGCGGCCGTTCAAGCCCGTCACGGACGAGAAGGGGACGGCCACCGAGGAGAGCGAGCGGGAGCTGGAGGTCCGGCTGACCGCGCAGCGGCAGATCGCGGACCTGCTGCCGCGCGACGACGTGGCCGACGCCCCGCGGTACGACCTCAACCTGACCCGGGCGTACCTGGAGTACTTCGACATCTCGCACCGGCAGGTGGGCGAGATGATGATCCGGGCGGCCCGGCTGCACGAGTCGAACTCGTTCCACCACGCGGTCTTCCACGGCGGCGCGTGGTTCACCGACGCCGAGAGCAACGGCCGGCTCTACCTGCACGACGTGGTGTTCCACGACAAGGGCTGGTTCAGCCGGTTCAAGTGCGACGACACCGCCGACTTCGGCCGGACCAGGTTCCTCGGGCCGAACAAGCTGGCGGGCGTGCGGTTCACCGGCCCGGTGACGTTCGAGGGCGCCGAGTTCGCCGAGCCGATCGACCTCACCGGTGCGGAGTTCACCGCCGGGCTGGACCTGCGGCTGGGCAAGGCGACGGTGGCCCGGACGCACGGCATGAAGGTGTCCCTGGACCACGAGAACGCGCTGCCCGACGGCTGGGTGGTCGACCGCCGGGACGACGTGACCGGCCTGGTGAGGAGCTGACGTGCGGCGCGGACGGTTGTTGCTCGCGGCCAGTGTGGTGGTGGCGGTCCTGGTGACGGTCACGACCACGGCCGTGCTGCTGTGGGTGGAGCCGAAACTGGCGGTGTCGGAGGCGATCAAGACCGGCGGGCTGGCGGGCGGCGCGGTGGTGGCGCTGTACGCGTTGTGGCTCAACGACCGGCGGCGGCTCACCGAGGAGGCGCGGCACGACCTGGAGAGCGACAAGGTCGCCGACGATCGGTTCGCGCGGGCCGTGGAGCTGCTGGGGCATGAGGCCGACCAGGTGCGGGTGGGTGCGATGCACGCGCTGGCCGGGCTGGCGCGGGCCACGCCCCGGTACAAGCAGACCGTGCTGGACGTGCTGTGCGCGTACCTGCGCCGGCCGTTCGAGCACCCGGGGTTCAAGCTCAGGCCGGCCGACCCGGACCAGGCGTACTCCGGGAAGTTGCCGGAGAAGGTGGACTTCCCGACCGACGAGCAGGAACTGGAGCGCACCGTCCGGCTGACCGCGCAGCGGCTGGTCACCGACCTGCTGCCGTGGGGCCAGGACCCCGACGAGACGCTCTACCACCTGGACCTGACCGGGGCGAACCTCACGTACTTCCGGCTGGAGGGGCGGCGGGTGGGTCGGCTGACCGCGCGGCGGGCCCGGTTCTACGGGATCACCGCGTTCCACGCGGTGCGGTTCTCGAAGCCGGCGCTGTTCTCCGGTGCGGTCTTCCCGGGCCGGGTGGACTTCCGGGACGCCCGGTTCGCCGGCGGGCTGTCGCTCCAGGACGTGTCGTTCGGGCGCGAGGTCGACGTCCGGGGCGCGGAGGTCGACGTGTTCGTCCACATGCCACCCGCGCCGCCGGAACTGGTCGGCTCGCTGCGCCTGGTGGCCGGCACGCGGGTGAAGGAGAACCCCACCGGTTGGGAGCTGGTCGGCCGCGAGCACGCGAAGTTCGAGGACTGGGACGAGCCGACCGCCCCCGTTCAATCCTGACCGGACCGCAGGTCGGTCAGGAACGCCCGGAACGCCCGCGCCGGGAACACCAGCGCGGGACCGGGCCGCTTGCCGTCCCGGACGGCGGTTCCCCCGGCGAGGCGGGCGAGTTCGACACACTGCGCGCCGCCGCCACCGTTGGAACGGCTGCTCTTGCGCCACCGCAAGTCGGAACCCATGGTCACTGCTCCTGACGTTCGCCGAGTTCGGTGATCCTCCGTTCCAGTATCTCGGCCGACTCGGATTCCGAAGCCGCCAGTTGCCGGGCTTGTTCGAACGCCGCGGTGTAGGGATCGGTGGCCTTGATGTAGTCCGGTCGCGTCAGCGACTCGACGTACCCGATCGTCTTGCCCTGATCCAGGTTGAGCAGTGTGAACGGGTTGCTGAGCGCCGGCACGATCCCGGACACGATCGACCGGAGCAGCAGGCGGAAGTGCACGTTGGGCATCCGCGCGACACCCCGCAGGTGTTCCAACTGCCTGCGCAGCACTTCCGGGCCGCCGTTCGACCGGTGGATCGCCTCTTCGCCCAACACGATCCACACCGCGGCGCCGTCCGGGTGGATCACCCGTCGGCCGCGTTTCGCACGTTCCTGGGCCAGACCGGGGAGGTCCGACGCCACCACCACGGGTGAAAGCGAGAGCGCGTGGAATGCGTACTCGGCGGTCTGGAGGAGACCGGGGATCTCGTTGTAGACCATGCGGATCTCGGCCGCGCGGCGTTCCAGGGAGACGTACTGGCGGGATGTGTTGACGTTCTTCGCGGGAGCCGCGCGCCGCCGGGCGATCCCGGCCAGCGCGCGGAATTCGTCGGCACGCAGTGTGGGGACGCGGTAGCTGCCGATCATCCACTCGACGTCGTGCGGGCGGGGCGCGATGTTGCCGTTCTCGATCTTCGACAGCTTGCCGTGGTAACCGCCCATCCCCTGGTCCGCTGTCATCAGTTCGACCTTGGCCGCCTCCCGGAACTGCCGGGCCAGCTCCCCGAACTGGAGCCGTGCGATGACGGGGTCGAACTCCTGTTCCGCTGCCATGCGCGGGAGTGTGCCGTACGGACGCCCGGTTGTTAGACCACCTGAACGAGTGAAGCTCGGCAGAGATACCAACATCCGCGCGCCGAACTCGCCGTTTCCGGCCGGATGTCGGGCCGATCTTCGCCGGCTGCGACCGGTCCGGGCCCGGCCGCCGTGGGCGCGACAGTCGGGAAACCGTGCTCTAGTGGACTTCTCCGGACACGAGAGGCGGACAAGATGCGGCAACGTCGGATCGGGGACGTCGAGGTCAGCGCCATCGGACTGGGCGGGATGCCGATGTCCCTCGAAGGCAGGCCGCCGCGCGAACGGGCGATCGCGACCGTCCGGGCGGCGGTCGAAGCGGGTGTGACGTTGATCGACACGGCGGACGCCTACTCGGCCGACGACACCGACTTCGGGCACAACGAGGAGCTGATCACCGAGGCGCTGAAGGGCGTCGACGGGGTGCTGATCGCCACCAAGGGCGGGCACACCCGGACGCCCGGTGGGGGTTGGGGGCTGAACGGGCGGCCCGAGTACCTGAAGGCGGCGTGCGAGGGGTCGTTGCGGCGGCTCGGGGTGGACGCGATCGACCTGTACCAGTTCCACCGGCCCGACCCGGACGTGCCGACCGCCGAGTCCGTGGGCGCGCTGGCCGAGCTGCTGGACGAGGGCAAGATCCGGCTCGCGGGCGTGTCCAACTTCGACCCGGCGCAGATCCGGGAGGCGAACGACGTGCTGGGCGGGCGGCTGGCGGCGGTGCAGAACCAGTTCTCGCCCGCGTACCGGTCGTCCGAGCCGGAGTTGGAGCTGTGCGCGGAGCTGGGGATCGCGTTCCTGCCGTGGAGCCCGCTGGGCGGGTTCACCGTGGCCGGCGTGCTCGGCGACCGGTTCGCGGTGTTCGCGGACGTGGCCCGCGACCACGACGTCAGCCCGCAGCAGGTGTGCCTGGCGTGGCACCTGGCCAAGGCCCCGAACGTGATCCCGATCCCGGGTTCGTCACGGCCGGACAGCATCCGCGACTCGGCCGCCGCCGTGCACCTGGACCTGTCCGAGGAGGAGCTCAAGCGGCTGGACGGGTGACGCACCGGATGCGGAAACTGACGAAAGGGCTGACGATCTAGACCGGACGCATGACAAGCCTGGGCCGTTGGGGGGCGTCGATGACCCACCGTTTCCGGATCTGGACCGCACAGCTGGGCGCACTGGTGATCACGTTGGTGATCGCGCCGGTAGCCCAGGCTGCCCTGCCCGACGGGTCCGCCGACCACTACGCGGGCTCGCAGATCGCCAAGCACGAGGGCGGGGGACGTTCCGGCGCGGTGCGGTCCGAGCACCCGTCGGTGCCCGGCATGGACGTGAGCAGTCACCAGGGGGACGTCGACTGGGCGCGGGCCTGGAGCGACGGGGCGCGGTTCGCCTACGTGAAGGCGACCGAGGGGACGGAGTACCGCAACCCGAAGTTCGCGCAGCAGTACGTCGGGTCGTACGACGTCGGCATGATCCGGGGCGCGTACCACTTCGCGCTGCCGGACCGGTCGGACGGCGCGACGCAGGCGGACTTCTTCGCCGGCAACGGCGGCGCGTGGTCGCCGGACGGGAAGACGCTGCCCGGCGCGCTGGACCTGGAGTACAACCCGTACGGCGAGACTTGTTACGGGTTGAGCCAGGACGCGATGGGCGCTTGGGTGAGGGCGTTCAGCGATCGGCTGCTGGCGCGGACCGGCCGGTACCCGACGATCTACACGTCCACCAGCTGGTGGAACCGGTGCGTCGGCGGGTCGGCGACGTTCGGGAGCACGAACCCGCTGTGGGTCGCGCAGTACGCGGACCAGCTCGGGCCGCTGCCGAACGGCTGGGACTACGAAACGATCTGGCAGTGGCAGGCGGCGGGCCTGTTCCCGGGCGACCAGAACCTGTTCAACGGCGACTCGGCACAGCTGCTGAGGATCGCCCTGGGGTAACCCGGGTTCGTCCGTCTTCGTGAACAATTAACAAAGAGCCTGGATATCTCGTTAGGTCGGGCGCACACTGCCCGTCGAGTCACCACCCTGCACTGGCTCGAAAGGTACCTGCGATGAAGAAGCTGCTGACCGGCGCACTCGTGACCTGCGCCGCACTCGTCCTGGCCGGCACGCCCGCGTGGGGCGCGCCCGCCGTCGAAGACCACGCGATGGGCTCCCAGATCGCCAAGCACGAAGGGAGAGGCGACCAGCGCGTCGCGATCAACGGCGTGGGTGCCCAAGCCGTCGTGTACGGCATAGACGTCAGTGGGCACCAGGGGAACGTGGACTGGGCTTACTGGTGGGGCCAGGGCAAGCGGTTCGCCTACGTGAAGGCGACCGAGAGCACCACGTACCGGAACCCGTACTTCGCCCAGCAGTACAACGGCTCGTACAACGTCGGCATGATCCGGGGCGCGTACCACTTCGCCCTGCCGGACCGGTCGTCCGGTGCGACGCAGGCCGACTACTTCGTGAACAACGGTGGCGGCTGGTCGCGTGACGGCAAGACGCTGCCCGGCGCGCTGGACATGGAGTACAACCCGTACGGGGCAACCTGCTACGGCCTGTCCCAGGCGTCGATGGTGGCGTGGGTGCGTTCGTTCAGCGACCGGTACCACGCGCGGACGGGTCGGTGGCCGGTGATCTACACGTCCACGAGCTGGTGGAACCAGTGCGTGTCGGGCGACTTCACCGCCACCAGCCCGCTGTGGGTGGCGCGGTACTCGTCCACTGTGGGCACCTTGCCGTACCGGTGGGCGTACCACACGATCTGGCAGTACTCGTCGTCCCCGATCGACCAGAACTCGTTCAACGGGGCGTACGACCGCCTACAGGCCCTCGCCAACGGCTGAGGTTCCCGCTCGGGTGGTTGGAGGGCCGCCAAACCCCCCCACAACAACCACCCCCCAACAACGAATCGCAAAAAGCCCGGGGGGGGCCCGACCCCGCGGGCCACCCGTTCTGCCTGTGGG